>JBAXRM010000004.1:0-64057 GCA_037131225.1 Nostocales cyanobacterium ELA583
ACATCCGCAAAAAGCGATCGCACCCCACACATCCCCAAACAGCGATCGCACCCCACATTTCCAAAAGCGATCGCATTCCCAACATCCCTAAAATAGCGATCGCACCCCACACTCCCAAAACAGCAATCACTATTGCATAGTATTTTTGTACTTATTAAGATTTTACACCAACAATCAAATACAATTTCAGTAGATATGACAGTTTAGGGGGTAATTTTGGGTAATACTAAGAAAGCTCAATAAGTTAAATATAGCTTTGTATGTCTACTGAATTAACTGCTGAAACTTTAATCCCACTTTCTGTCCAAGAACGGAAAGCACTAATTTTGCATCATGCTTCATTAATTGATGTGACTCACATCGCAGATGAAGATTTACACATAGCATATAAATACGGAAAAATTATTTCCTCAATAGCGCCAGCTTACTTTCAATACCAAATTGCACAAGACAAGCAGAATGGATCTGTTTTAGAATTAGATAGACAATCTCAGTTAATCAGTAGTAAAACTGAAAAATTTGCAGATGATTTTATTGATTGGTTAAAACTTGACTTTGAAAAGAAAAATTCAATAATTGAGGATCATCCTAACTAACCCATCCAATCTTTTTGAACTCTGTGGAGCTAAATTGCTAGTTACTAGCAACTCAGTGACAAGAAGCCTTAGTACAACAATGGGAAGTCTCTGGGAAAAGATATCTAATATTAGTCCTTATATTATTAACCCAGAATTTGAATTTGGAATTAAAATTACTGGAATTGATATTCTACTTTTTTCGGAAGAAACAGTTAAGTTTGCACAACTAAAAACTCTAAAAGGAACATTGACTGGTTCCCAAGTACCAAGAGCAAAAAAAGAATTAAGTATTCATGAAAACTCTTTGTTTATAGCAGCTTTTGATTTAGGTAAATGGACTTTTTCAAATAGAAGTAACATTCCTCGTATTGCTGGTAAACCATTTTGGAATATGATTTGCATGGATTATGACCTAGTTGAAAATCATATCCGAGATATGTTACAGAAAATTGATCAAGCATTTGCTGAATTAGCCACAAAATAAATAGTTACCAAATCTATAGAGAAAAAAGTGAAAGTTGTTCAGATATCTCTTTACCTTTTGCTTTCTTTCCTTGAATTAAGTTGAGAAGATAACTACCAAGTTCTTTAGCAAGTAATACGGGAACTGCATTACCAATTTGTTTATATTTAGAACTGACAGAACCATAAAAAATCCAATCATCGGGAAAAGTTTGAATTTTTGCAGATTCACGGACAGTTAAAGAACGTAATTCTACAGGATGACACATATCTGTAGCTTTTTGGTGTGGACTTGTTGTAATTGTTGGAGAAGGTTTATTCCAAGATAATCTTCTATAAAAACCTACTTTTCCACCTCCCGAATTATAAGCACCTCCCATAGCTTCTTGTTTTAATTCCTCTGGTAAATGCTTCCAGTTTTGTCCAGCTTCCAATAATCTTAAATATTTTAAGCGACTTTCTGGATAAGCCATAAATTCTCGTTCTGTATCCACTAAATCTGTTATAGCATCTTCTAAAGTCAGCCATTTAGGTAAAATTTTACCATCTTTACAATATTTGGGAATAGGAAATGTAGCAGCTTCACCATCTCTAGAACCAATAAATACTACACGCGCTCTATTCTGTGGAACACCATAATCTGCTGCTTCTAAAAGGTTATAAACGACGTTGTAGCCTATTTCCTTCATTTCTGATAATACTACTTTCAAAGCAGCACCAGCTATTTCATCAGCTTCTAAAGGTGGGTAATCTTTTCCGCGTTGGTTAATTGGTCTGTGACGAAGTGGAGCAGAAAGCAAACCTTTCACATTTTCCATTAAGAAAAAACGGGGTTGGACTTCTTTAACAATGCGAACAAAGTCCATGAATAAACTACCGCGAGGGTCCATAACTGAACCTCTTTTCCCTGCGGTACTAAATGGCTGACAAGGTGGACCACCTGTTACTAAATCTACTTCTCCTGGTTGTAAAGCACGTCCTAAATTTAAAACTATTCCCCCTTCTTCAAGTAATTCTTGAGAACTGACGTTTTGTATTTCTCTGGGAATAGCACTTTCTTGCAAAAATGGACGATTAAGAGCAATTGTTTTTGTAGCATCACGGTCTTTTTCTACTACACTTACTGTATTAAATCCTGCTTGTTCCATACCCAAGTCTAGACCAAAAGCACCTGTAAATAAGGAAATAGAAATAGCTTTACCATCTATCATGCTTGTTCCCAACAATTAGTAAAATCAATAGTTATATAATGAGATGTATAAGGCACTTGCTCATATATGACTAGTTAGATCAAGTGTATCACTCTTTCGTGATAGATAGATTGAATAATTGTAAACATTACCAAATCATCCCCAAATTTAAAACAAAACCCTTTAAAACATCTTCCCCTGAAACCGTAGCAGGAGAATCCAAAACCTCAACCTCCTTTCCTGGTCTATAAATCTCCACTTGACGAGATTTGCGATTAATTAATATACCCAAACGCACACCATTATCTATATATTCCTTCATCTTTTCCTGTGTAGTCTTCAAACTATCACTAGGAGAAAGTAACTCAATCACAAAATCAGGACAAATAGGAGGAAACTTTCGTTTTTCCTCATCAGTTAAAGCATCCCATCTTTCTAACTTAATCCAAGAAGCATCAGGAGAACGATCTGCACCATTTGGTAATTTAAAACCAGTAGAAGAATCAAAAGCTATCCCAGTACCATCAGCATCAGTCCAATTAAATAATTGTTGATTGAGTCTACCATTACGATTTCCCGTTTCTCCCCCCGCAGGTGACATAATTATTAATTCCCCATTTGCATTTCTTTCAAATCTCAATTCGCGGTTGTTTTGACATAGCTGAAAAAACTGATCATCAGTCATTTTGA
Source organism: Nostocales cyanobacterium ELA583 (assembly GCA_037131225.1). Classification (GTDB taxonomy): domain Bacteria; phylum Cyanobacteriota; class Cyanobacteriia; order Cyanobacteriales; family Nostocaceae; genus Dolichospermum. The sequence continues at coordinate 2,921 of JBAXRM010000004.1, forward strand.
TTACTGAATCTAAATTCACAGTTAAAGCATTCATAGCCATATCCTACAATTACAAAAATTATCACTTCACTCAAATCACAAACCAATCTCTCTCTTCCTTTGCGCCTTTGCTCCTTTGCGTCTTTGCGCGAAACAAGATATCATAGGCAGGTAAAAAACCTGCCCATCCAATCCTATTCTATACCCTCAATCCGGTTTTCCACCTCCTGATACAACTCACGTAACCGGTCTAAATTCTCCTCGCTAGTCTCCCAATAACCGCGTCCATTCATTTCCAACAAAGTAGAAACAATCTTGCGGAAAGAATGAGGATTGAGATTCATGAGACGCTTTTGCATTTCCTCATCTTTGATGAAAGTCTCATTCGTATCCTCATAAATCCAGTTATCCACAGCGCCAGCAGTCGCACTCCAACCAGTGGTATTTACCAACCGCTTAGAAAGTTCGCGCACACCTTCGTAACCGTGAGACAACATTCCCTCATACCATTTGGGATTTAACAACTTAGTCCGCGCATCTAAACGCACAGTTTCTGATAAAGTTCTGACTTGTGCATTCGCGGTAGTTGTATCTGCAATGTAAGAAGATGGTTTCTTACCATCAGCACGCAGACTTGCCACTAACTTAGTAGGATCAGAGTCAAAATAATGGGAAACATCTGTTAAACTGATTTCCGAAGAATCAAGATTTTGGAAAGTTGCATCAGCAGTTTTCAAAGTAGTTTCAAAAATCGCCCGTGACTCATCCATGACCCCAGGATTATCAGAATTGAAAGCGAAAGATTTGCGTTTCAAATACATTTCTTGCAACTCAGCTTCACTATCCCAAGTGCTATTCTCCACCGCAAGGTTAATGTTAGAAGAATAAGAACCAGAAGCATTAGAGAAAACGCGAGTTGCAGCTTGACGCAGATTTATGCCCATGTCCTCAGCTTGTTTCAAAGCGTGCATCCGCACAAAGTTCATTTCCAAGGGTTCATCAGCTTCAGCAGCCATTTTTACACCTTGGTCTAGCAAATTCATCTGGTTAATGAACAAGTCGCGGAATACACCAGAACAGTTAATTACCACGTCAATTCTAGGACGACCTAACTCTTCTAAAGGTATCAATTCCAACTTATTCACCCGTCCCAAAGCATCGGCAACTGGACGCACACCAATCATCCACATAATTTGGGCGAGGGATTCCCCGTAGGTTTTGATATTATCTGTACCCCAGAGGACACAGGCAATGGTTTCTGGCCATTTTCCATCATTTTCTGACTTGTTGCGTTCCAACAACCTATCAACGACGATTTTCGCAGATTGGACCGCGGCAGAAGTGGGGATAGATTGGGGATCTAAAGCGTGGATATTTTTACCTGTGGGTAATACGTCAGGATTACGGATAGGATCACCACCGGGACCAGGTAAAATGTATTCACCGGCTAAACCTTGGAGAAGTCCACCCAGTTCGTTATCTGCACAAACTTGTTTTAAGCAGAATTCCAAATACTCAAACAGTGGTTTTAATGCAGAGATGTCAACTTGGCGATAACCTGATTGATGCAGTGATTCTACCCAAGGTTCTTTTCTGCCCATGTAAAAGAAATTCAACTTGGCAATTTGAATAACTCTACCTTCTGCGTCAATTTGTTCTTGGACTAAAGCTGTGACAGCCGCACGGGTAGCCAGGGTAATATCTTGGAGTAATTGCACATCTTCCAAAATCCCCGCGTCGTTGTTCTTGTAGATATCTTCAATGGTGCGTCCCAGACTTCTGGCAATAATTCCGGGTAAACCGAGAATTTCTTCCTCTTGACGATCTAAACTAGCAATATTTACTAAAGTGGCGATCGCTTCTTCGGCACTAGGAGGCTTACCAATCACGTGCAGTCCACAAGGTAACAAGCGTGATTCAATTTCCATCAACCGACGATAAACGCTACCAACGATATTATCCCTTTCTTCGGAGGACATATCCTTAGAATCGGTTTCTGGTAAGTGAATATCCTTATCCAGATTGACAATCCGGCATTTATCCATGATGGAATTGACAATGGAAACACCGCGTCCTGTGTCTTTTAAAGTTTGGTAAGAAGCAATTAACTCACTGAGTTCCTTCAAACCCTTGTATAAACCAGCATTTTCCGCAGGTGGTGTTAGGTAAGAAATTGTTTCTGCATAACTGCGACGTTTGGCAATTGTAGCTTCACTGGGGTTATTAGCTGCGTAATAATACAGGTTAGGAATTGAGCCAATTAGTTGATCTGGGTAACAATCACCAGACATCCCCATTTGCTTACCGGGCATGAATTCCAATGAGCCATGTGTCCCAAAGTGTAACACAGCATCAGCACCCCAAATCCGTTCTAGGTAGGTGTAGTAAGCTGCAAAACCGTGATGCGGACTTGCGGAACGGGAGAATAATAACCGCATGGGGTCGCCTTCATAACCAAATGTTGGCTGGACTCCAATGAACACATTACCAAATTGTTTCCCGTAAATCAAGAGATTTTGTCCGTCGCTGTTTAAGTTTCCGGGAGGTGGTCCCCAGTTTTCTTCTAAGCGTTGGGAGTAGGGTGTCAGTGCTTCATATTCTGGCACGGACATTTTGTAAGCAATGTTGAGTTCAGGACTGTTGTATTGTGCTTGTGCGTCGTGGATGACTTGTTCTAGCAACTCTTGAGGAGTTTCGGGAATGTCCTGCACGTCGTAACCGTTGTTTCTCAGTCCTTTCAAGACTTCATGGATTGAACCGAATACGTCTAAATATGCGGCTGTTCCCACGTTACCTTTGTCGGGAGGGAAGCTGAAAACGGTGATGGCGACTTTTTTGATTAATTTGGGTTTACGGCGCAGACTTGCCCATTTTAAGGCGCGTTGGGCAACTATTTCTACTCGGTCTTGGAGGGCGATCGCTTTCCCAGTTGCCCCATCTTTACCTGATAGGATAATCGGCTCAATTGCCCCGTCAAGTTCAGGTATAGCAATCTGTAAAGCCACTTGAATGGGATGTAACCCCAAATCGCTATCTAGCCATTCTTCCGTAGTCTGGAAGACCAAAGGCAAGGCGACCATGTAGGGACGGTTGAGGCGTTTTAATGCTTCAATAGCTTTCGGATGATCTTGTCTAGCAGGTCCACCCACCAAAGCGAAACCAGTTAAAGAGACTACCGCATCTACTAATTGTAATTTAGTTGTAGGTTCATAGAAGTAAGCTTCTATTGGTTTAGAGAAATCCAAACCACCAGCAAACACAGGCAGAACTTTTGCCCCTAATGATTCTAATTCCTGGACAATTGCCACATAATGGGCATCATCGCCGGTAACTAGGTGAGTTCTTTGTAAAACCAAACCTACACATGGTGCAAGGGGGTCTTTAAGATTTCGGGAAATATCCTTGCGGACAGCATACCAGTTGAGATATTCTCGCACATCCTCAAACATATTTGGCGCTAAAGGATGCCAAATCCCCATGTCGGGATAAACAACTGGTGCTTCATATTTAGCAGCAGCAAAACTTTCTTTTTCCGCGCCTTTCAATACGTATTTATCAGCCAGCATCAGCAAGAAGTTTTCCAGGTTTTCGGCTGAACCACCTAGCCAATACTGAAAACTGAGCATGAAGTTTCTCGCGTCTTGTGCTTTTTCCATAGGGAGGAATTTCAGCACTTGGGGGAGTGTCCGCAACAACTTCAACATTCCGTCTTGGAAACCAGCGCCAGATTTTTCTTTGCGCTTCTTCATGAAGTTAGCGATCACGCTCTTGGATTGTCCTAACTGCGCCAAAGAGAAGCTACCCATTTTATTGAGGCGCATAACTTCGGGCATGGAGGGAAAGACAACCGACACATCGAGATTATCACGATGGGGTTCAACTGCCGCAACTACTTTCTGTGCTAAGTCTTCAATAAAAATCAGAGAAGCAATGAATATATTAGCACTGGCTATATCACGTTTCAACTCTTCATAGTTTTCAGAATTGCGTAGTTCTTCAATCAAGTATCCACTGATTTCTATGGCTACGCTGGGATGATTAGCGTTAATTTCCCGTACCGCTTGCGATAATGCACTTTGGTATTGGGATTCTAGCACGACATAGACAACCTTGATTAACTTACGTCCCCGTAAATCGTCAGGTGCAATATGTCGAATCGTGGACTTGACTTGGGTAAACATTCAAATAAGCTCCTTTCAAGCGTGTTCTCATGAAGTTCCTCACGGCTAATATGGCCGTTTGTAACTGCAATTATTTTCGGCAATAAGAGTTTTTTAGCAGAAAACTCGGATTCTGTGGGGGTTTTGTCCTATATCTGACACAAAATGATATAGAAAACAACATATTTATTCATGAATCTTAACAAAGAATGCAGGTTCTCTCACCTGTTTTTAAATTTTGTTTACATACTTGTTTCACTATCTGTCTAGTGCTAGTGATAGAAAAATACGTAAAATAGCATAAAATCGCTACTACGAATCTATTTTATGTGTATATACAGAAATTTTGTGATTTTTGTAACACATGATTTGACTAGACAGAAAATATCAGTATAATTACAATTGTACTTACTGCTTAAAAAAAGAGATTAGAAATTTATGACTGATGACCGTTTAGTTTTTAATCCAGAAACGGGTGAATTATCTGTGGTAGGGAAAAAAGAACTTATTAATGGAGACGCAACAATTGCTGACCAGATTGCTGAAGAGGGCTTTTTTGGTGGTCCTTCTCCAGATGATATTGTTTCATTGTTATTGGCAGCAATTTCCGTATGGGGAAGCGCGAGGTTTTTTACAACTTTAATAAAGTTGTGGATTGAAAAAGAAAACGGAAAGAGAATAAGAATAAGAAAAGGTAGCTATGAATTAGAAATTTGTGGAGGAATGAATGAAAAAGAGATCGAGAATAGAATTGAGCAATTCAAGGAATTAGTGAAAAATGTGAAAGTTGATGCTGATGATATTGAAATTATTGCAGATAAATACCTTGGAAAAATTGATGGTGGTTATCATGAATACAACTATCATCAAAAAGGAGATAAATAAATGATGAATGAGCCAAATCGAGTTATTTATACTAATAAGTATTTTGAGAAAGTTGATGGTGGTTATCATGAACACAATTATCATGAAAGAATAGATAACCTAAAAATTACTGACGAGGTGTCAAATTTTCTTGATCAACTAGCTTTGTCTTACCCAGATAGATCCGAAGCTATAGTTGTTGATGCCATACAAACGGAAATCAGGCGTAATCCATCTCTAAAAGATCGTTTGATTAATGCTCTTAAAGCTGGTGGAATAGAAGCATTCAAGGCAATTTTTAATCATCCTTTAGTTAGTGTCCCTGTTGAAACAATCAAAGGTTTTCTTGAAGCAGAAGCAGAGTAGTATGTTAGTGCGAACATTGATCTTGTAGCGTGCGTTAATGAAATATAACGTACCTTTTTAATGCTAATTATTTGACAAAAAATTCATATAAAACCAGATAACATACTACTACAATACGATCGCTTTTGGGGATGTTGGAGAGCGATTGTTTAAAATTAGGGTTGTGAGCGATCACCGTTTGGGGAATGTTGGGGTGCGATTATGATTTTTTTGTCAGAATCAGGATAACCAGGATTAAAGGATTCACAGGATGTTATTTAATAATTGTTGGTGAAAATTTGGGGATGATTTTGTTTATTCTGATATGGCTAACGCCACGCTACGCTATCAAACAATTACAACATTAACCACCAACAAATAAATGAGCAATTACATCCTGTACATCCTCAAATCCTGGACATCCTGATTCAGACAAAAAATCCGCGTTTATCTGCGTTCAACCCTTAATCAAGAAAAATAGGCGATCGTTTAAAATTAGGGTTGTGAGCGATCGCTGTTTGGGTTTGTGGGGTGCGATAGCGAAGCGCTCCGTAGGAATCGTTTAAAATTGGGGTAGTGCGATCGCCTAAAATGGGTGTAGTTGTGAGCGATAGCGAAGCACGACCTAGTAATCGCACTTATATATTAACTATTATTTCTTTCAAGGTAAAATCTCAAAACAATCACAATGCTGAGGTCGAAATAATCTAAAATCTCGCTGATCTAAAGTCAATATTTTTTTAATATCAAAACGTTCAGCTATAGCCATAACACTTGCATCTACAAAATCAATCCGACTATCTGCATATTCATCCAAAATTTCCGCAACACGCACCAAATCTTGATCTGTCAAAGCTACTAAAATAAATCTACTTGCAGATAGTCCTTTTAAGAAAGCGACTAATGTTGCTGAACCTGCATTACGTCCTACTAAATAAGCCACTTCTGCTAATACTGTTTGTGGCAATAAAATTTGTTTTTGTTGTGTGTATACTGGTGTTACACTATTGTGCATTGTATCCAAACGATTCAACAATGCGACAACAAAGCCAGTATCAGCTACTGCTGGGGTTCTTTCCATGTCCAACCTGATTTCTCTGTCACTTCATTTTGGAGAATATCTTCGGAATTAATAGCTAAATCAGGTGTGGCTGCAAATAAGCCAATTAATGGATCAGATACAGCATCATTAACTGTTTCTAGTGATTGGATTTCCAGGTATGATCTGACAGCTTCACTAATAATTGATTCCGGTGATTGACCACGGTTACTAGCCAGATTGATCAGTTTTTCGAGTAAAGTCTGTTCTGGATTCCAGTTAAATGTAGATTTCACAAGATAATTTCTCTCTTATTAACCACAAATAATATTATAACAAATAAGTGCAATTTTATTAACTAATTATTTGCTTAGTGTCTTAATGAAGAAGCGCGACCTAGGAATCGCCGAAAATTAGGGTATTTGTGAGCGATAGCGAAGCGCTGCTGCAAGCAGTTCGTTTAAAATTAGGGGGTTGTGAGCGATCGCTATTTAGGAATAAGTTGGAATTGCGATCATCTAAAATTGGGGTGGTTGTGAGCGATCGCTGTTTGGGGATGTGGGGAGGGCGATCGTTTAAAATTGGGGTTGTGTGCGATAGCGAAGCGCTCCGTAGGAATCGCTGTTTGGGGATGTTGGGGTGCGATCGTTTAAAATTAGGGTTGTGTGCGATCGGTGTTTAGGATATTGGTTGGGAAAGCGATCATTTAAAATTAGGGGGTTGTGAGCGATCGCTGTTTGGGGATGTGGGGTGCGATCGTTTAAAATTAGGGGTTGTGTGCGATCGCTGTTTGGGGATGTTGGGAGTGCGATCGTTTAAAATTAGGGTTGTGAGCGATCGTTTGGGGATGTTGGGAGAGCGATCGTTTAAAATTGGGGTTGTGAGCGATCGCCTAGAGTGCGCTACCATTTATTTAGTCATTTTTAGGATCAGAATTGATTGTGACTACATCTCTCAACATCAACGAAGCCTTACTAAATGAGGCGTTGGCACTTGACAATCAGGTGAACATTGATTCTTTAGTAGAAACAGCACTGCGCGAATATATTCAACGTCGTAAGCGGCTCAAAGTATTAGACCTCTTTGGGACTATCGAGTATGACGAAAGCTATAACTATAAGCAGCAACGTCATCAAGCATGAGCATTATTGTCGATACTTCTGTTTGGTCATTGGCTCTACGTCGGAAAATACCACCTGATTCTTCCCCAGCAGTCACAATATTGCAGAATTTAATCACTAATGACCAAGTTGCTTTACTAGGCGCGATTCGTCAAGAAATTCTTTCTGGAATCCGCAATTTTGAACAGTTTACCTGTCTGCGAGATTATCTCCGAGCTTTCCCTGATTTAGAACTTATGGCTGAAGACTACGAACTTGCCGCCGAATTTTTCAATACCTGCCGCAGTAAAGGCATTCAGGGTTCAAATACTGATTTTTTGATTTGTGCAGTTGCTCATCGTCGCAGCTACAGCATTCTCTCCACTGACAATGATTTTCAGAATTTTCTGGTACATATCCCTATTATTTTATTGCCTGTTGAGGGTTAATGCGATAGCGAAGCGCTGCTCCAAGCAGTTCGCCTAAAATTGGGGTGGTTGTGTGCGATCGCCCTTGAGTTTAAATAAAATAGAATCATATAACCACAAAACCGCACTATGACTTCACGACTCGAAAATGCGATCGCTGCTATCCAACAGCTATCATCTATAGAACGTCAACAACTGTTGCAAATATTTACCCAAAGTAATTCATCCTCAAACTCTCAAACCGATCTTAAAAATCTCAGTCATCAGTTTTGGCAAGATACCACGATCAAGGAACTCCTTTCCACACAGACCCCTATCACCGTACATAACCTCAAACATCTTGCTGTTGACTTTTGGCCTGAAGAAGACTCCATCGAAGATTTTCTCATTTTCCTAAGACAACAACGCCAAGAAGTGATTTAACCAAACGCCATGAGTTTTTACCTCATTGATACTGATATCGCTTCTTTCATCTTCAAAGGTAGTGATTATGCCGACCCTTATTTACCATATTTAACTGGTCAAGAATTGGCAATGTCATTCATGACCGTAGCTGAACTGTTTCAGTGGGCAATTTTGCGTCAATGGGGAGATAGTCGTTTCACACAACTAGAACAATACCTATCTAACTACTTAATTATTCCAGTTGATCAATTACTTTGTCGAGAATGGGCGTATATTCGTGCCAAGCGACAAAGCGTAGGACGACCAATATCTCCACAAGATGCTTGGATTGCTGCAACGGCTTTACGCTATGACTTACCGCTAGTTACTCACAACATCAAAGACTTTCTCGATATTCCCAATCTACGGCTTATTATCCCTTCATCCCCATTATGAAGGTCATAAATAAGAACGATCACTGAAAATTAGGGTAGTTGTGAGCGATAGCGAAGCGCTGCTGCAAGCAGTTCGCTGTTTGGGAATGTTGGGGTGCGATCATCTAAAATTAGGGTGGTTGTGAGCGATCTCTTAAAATTAGGGTAGTGCAATAGCACAAGTGCTGACTTGTCAATTCGCATTATAGATCGAGTCACTGCTTGGGAATGAATATTAAAAAATTAATTTATTGAACGATACAATATAAATAAGAATTAGATTTTTCCAAAGCACAAACAGAGTAAACATCATGCAAGAACAATTAACAGACTATCAACAAGAACTAACAGAACGCATTTCTCATGTTGTAGATAAACTATTTCGGGGTAGTAGTTTCTACATGGTGAAATTAGATCAACATGAAATGACTGAAATATTGATAGAATTATTTAGCAGATTTTCATCAGAAGAAATGAGAGCAATTAAAGAACATGACTTAACCAGAAGAATTGGTAAAATCTTAACCTTAGAAGCTGTTGCTGGGACATTAAATGATTTAACACCAGAAGAAATAGCGATTTTTGATGCAGCAGTAGCCAGAAAATAAAACCATGAATTTTTTACTTGATTCAAATATTGTTAGTTATGCGTTAAAGAAAAATATAACTATAAATAATAAATTAAGAGAGTTAAGCTTTCTCGGTTCAGAAATATTTATTAGTTGTATAACCTACTATGAAATTAAAAGAGGTTTGATATCTCTCAATGCTACTAAACAGTTGGTAGATTTTCATGAATTTTGTAATGATTATCCTCTATTATTTTTAGATGATTTAGAAATTATTGAAAAATCCTGTGAAATTCATGCCAAATTAAAAGCTAAAGGTACTCCTATCCAAGATGCTGATGTTTTAATAGCAGCTACAGCAATTGTCCGCGATTTAATTCTCGTTTCTAATGATTCTGATTTATTAAGAATTGAAGGACTTAAATTAGAAAATTGGTTGTGATAGAAATTTAGGAATCAGTTGGGAGAGCAATCATTTAAAATTAGGGGGTTGTGAGCGATAGCAAAAATACACCAATTATCTTTTATATGGTTGTATTGTTATTAAACCTGGAATAACAGCATAATGCTTCACATTAAATGTATGTAATGGTAAACCGAAAGCAATTGATGTTTGACCGATCAAAGCATCAATTAACCCAAGATTATGACTGAGATTATAATCTGCAAATGTTTCTAATGCTTGATCACAAGTTTCAGGTGTTGGCCAAATTACTTCAACATTAGCAATAAATTTGCGAATTTCCTGCAATTCCAACTTATTCCTACATCCTTGCATCAATTCCATCGCTACATAACCAGGTAAAGCAATTTCTTCCTCTCCCAAAGAACTTAACCAACTAATACCAGGTGGATATTTACGCAGAAAGTCAATCATAATATCACTATCTAGGAGAATCATAACCTCTCCTTTGTGACTGTTCACGCAACTGACGAGCGTAAGCAAGACTATCTATAATATCGTCGCGTTCTTTCCATAAACCTATCAAGCTCGAATCAAGTAATTCATGAGCAGTTAATACCTTTTTCCTTGTAGGAAGAATGGATAATAAAACAATTACCTCTACCTCTTGTCCTGCTACCACAGGTAAATTTTGAAAAGAGATTTCCCCGGATTTCTCTATGGTTTTTTGTAACCTAATTGCTTGCATAATTTTGTCATCCTTAAAATAATATAATGCTGCTGTTTAATTAAGTACATCTCTAATTATAGAATATCACAAAAAGAGATCGCTGTTTGGGGATGTGGGGGAGAGTGATAGCGAAGCGCTGCTGCAAGCAGTTCGTTTAAAATTGGGGTTGTGGGCGATAGCGAAGCGCTCCGCAGGAATCGCTCTTTGGGGATGTGTGCAGAGTGCGATAGCGAAGCGCTCCGTAGGAATCGTCTGAATAATCTATAGCTTGTGGCATAATCATAATGTAAATTTTAGGAATACAAATTAAAAATTTAGTACAATAATGAGTTACGATTTACTTGGGATGCACAAAAAGCTGAAAGTAATATTCAAAAATATGGAATTTCTTTTGAAGAAGCAAAATCTGCCTTTATTGATGATAATGCTCGGTTAATTTATGATCCTGATCATTCTCAAGATGAAGATAGATTTATTTTATTAGGAATCAGTGTTTATTATCGCCTTTTAGTTGTTTGTCATTATTATCGAGAAAATGATACAATAATTCGGATTATTTCAGCAAGGAAAGCAAATAAACTAGAACAAAAACAATATCAGGAGTTCCTATGAGAGAAAATTATGATTTTTCTAAATCCATTAGAAATCCCTATTCTAAACAATTAAAAGAACAAGTTACAATTGATTTAGAAAAGGATATTATTCAATACTTCGAAGAAATAGCTCAAGAAACAGGTATTTCTTATTTGAATTTAATTAATCTTTATCTGCGTGAATGTATGGAAAATAAACGCAAATTATCATTAATAGAAAATAACAATTAAATCTATACTTCATCTGCGATAGCGAAGCGCTCCGTCTGAATCAGGATAACCAGGATTAAAGGATTTACAGGATGTTATTTAATAATTGTTGGTGAAAATTTGGGAATTATTTTATTTACCATCATGCAGACAAATACAATACAACATTAACCACCAACAAACAAATGAGCAATTACATCCTGTACATCCTCAAATCCTGGACATTATCTCGACTTCGCTCGATAACCACCTGATTCAGACACAAAATCCGCGGTCATCCCTTAATCAATTATCAAAAGTAGGTGATAGTAAAAAGTAGGCGATAGTAAAGCGCGACCTAGTAATCTTCAAAAACAGGACTTGGAAAGAAGTTTGGGAAAGTAGAACGAATTTTACTATTGTTTCCTGGGACAAGTTTGGAATTAAGAGATCGAGGTTTATTATATTATCAATTGGGGCAGTTTTCTCAAGCTGCTGAAGATTTGCAAATTTATTTAATTAAAGTTCCTGATGCTAGAGATGCAGATGTAATTCGTCAATTACTTGCTAAGTTGAATTAGTTAGTTAGTAAGGATTTTTTCTGAGTCTAACTTTAATTAGCAATTCATCTTTAATCCGGTTCAAAATAGAAGTTTCATTTAAAGTTGATAGAATTTGACTAACTACTGCTTTTGGTCCATCTGGTCCCCAAGTTGCACCATTTGCTAAATAAGCTTTGGTAACTTGTCCAATCCCATAAGAAGATACACCAGCTACTCCTGCTTGGGTTATGGCTATGGATAAATAGGGTGCAATTGTCATGCCGGCGGTTGCGGTTGCAGAAATACCAAGTAGGCTTTTTAAGGCACTTAAACCCAAATTCGCTAATAGTTCACTAGCACCGATACCACCCATACTCAGGGCGATTTTTTGGAGTAATTTAACAGCACCGGCTTCTGTCATGGGGATACCGTAAAGTTTAGATAAACCTAAAATTAAGGAAATATCAATAATTACGGCACTTAATATATCAACTACTGTAACAGGATTGAGAGCGATCGCTAATGCTTTAGTCATGACCGCTTTCCAAATTAACTGATTAGCATTTTCTTCTCTAATGATTAATTTACGGTGTACCAATTGCTGATTAACATTATCAGCATAAAGCATCGTATTTAAAGCCACTAAAGCTTTACCTTCACGGTGGAGAATTTCTATAATTTTCAATTTCAATTCTTCAACTTGAGATTTGCCTTTTTGCAATTTTATATTTCTAGAACCATCAGAATTTTGTACGGCAATTTTGACCAATGGTGAAGCGGAAGCCATGACAATTTCATCTTGTGAAAGTAATTCCCTCACTCTATCATCTCGAATTTTTTCATAAATTGTGATTCTGTCAGTTTCGGGATATTGATCAACTTTATTAAAGACTAAAATTATTGGTTTCCCAACTTCTCGTAATTGCGATAAAGCTATTTGTTCAAGTTTGGTCATATCTCCCGAAATCACAAAAAGAATTAAATCTGCTTGTTTGGCAATTTGTTCAGCTAAAGCTGCGCGAGTTTCACCGTCTACTTCATCTAATCCAGGAGTATCAATTAATTCGACCTGGGATTGACCATTGCTGGGTAATGTGGCTTTGAAAGTTCCTAAAGCTTCTTTACTAATACTCCAATTGACGGTTTGTGCATCACGAGTCACACCATGTAAAGGACCAGTAATAAAGACTTCTTGACCGACTAAAGCATTCAAAAGAGACGATTTACCACGTCCTACCATGCCAAAAGCAGCAATTTGGACTACCATGCTTTCTAGTTTATCTAACATGGTTTCTAAGTCGTGAATTTCTGCTTCTAAACCTGCTTTTTCCCCTGGGGAAAGATCAATATTATTAACTAAGTTTCGTAGTGCAGTTTTAGCTTGTTTATAGTTAAGTTCGGCTTGAATATCATCAAAGGTAAAAATGGCGTTATCTAGTTCTGCTTCCCAGTTGGGGATAGATTCGGGTATGGTATTCATTTTGGGGAATGGGAAAAATGAAGGAATGTACCTTACGATATAGAGGAAATTTTAGCTGAATTAGGCTACTCATTTGTTAAAAAAGCAATTGATTTACCCAAAACTTCTCACACTTTAGAAAAAATTACCGAACTCAAACATAAAATTATCTCTTTTTTACCATTAGTCAGCTTAAATAATGAGACTGCTAGACGAGAAACTTTAGTTTCACCTCTTTTATTAGAGATTATTACTTATTGTCAATGTCAGATGAAAATTGAATACGCAGTTAATGTGAATAATTGGCTAAAAGGAAATCTGGATTATTTGTTACGTTCTCAGCAAAGTTTGTTAGTAATTGAAGCTAAAAATGATGATTTATCTAGAGGATTTACTCAATTTGCGGTGGAATTAATTGCTTTACAGCGGTTTCCGCTCCTATGAGGTACATCTTAGCCCCCTCATCGCTTGCGGGGAGGGGGTTGGGTGGGGTTTTTGTACCTCATAACACCGGGAAGTGCTGTATCGGAAATTGAAGAAAATAAATCTATATTTTATGGTGCTGTAACTACTGGAGAAATTTGGCGTTTTGGTAAATTACATCGTCAACAAAAACAAATTACCCAAGATATGACACTTTTAAGAATACCTGATGATATTGAAGAAATTGGTCATATATTAGTTGGAATTTTGCAAATGGAAGATTAGAAAATATGTTTTAATTCTTAGTTTTTAATTCACTAGGATATAACAACTTGATGTAATTCATTGGGAGTAAGATGAGAATGAACAACTTCACCATCACGAAACCAAACAATCCGCTTAGTTTGACGCGCAACCTCTGATTCATGGGTGACTATCACAACGGTGATACCACTGCTATTAAGTTCATTAAACAAGTCTAATACTTCTTGGGTGGTATGAGAGTCAAGTGCGCCGGTGGGTTCGTCTGCAAGCAGGACAACGGGGTTATTGACAATGGCGCGAGCGATCGCTACTCTTTGTTGTTGTCCCCCTGATAATTGGGTAGGTTTATTATTCAGGCGTTGTTCTAAACCGACTTTAATTAATGCGGCTGTAGCGCGTTCTTTTCTTTCCCCAGCTTTAACACCAGCATACACCATTGGCAACATAACATTTTCTAGGGCTGTTAACTGGTTTAATAAATGGAATTGCTGGAATACAAACCCTAGTTTTTTATTGCGAATATGTGCCAATTCTGTATCACTCATTTGAGCAACATTCAAATTATCTAAATAATAATCTCCGTTACTAGGACGATCTAAACAACCGATAATATTCATGGCTGTAGATTTTCCCGAACCAGAAGGCCCCATTATCGAACAATATTCACCCTTTTCTATGACCAAATTCACATTATTAAGTGCCTTAACTTCTATTTCTCCAATGCCATAAAGTTTAGAAATATGCTCTAAACGAATAATTACTGATTCTGGTACAGCCTGGGGAATATTCGTATCATTAAAAGTCAGAGTATTGGACATAAATATTGATCCTCCTTTTTTAATTATAAATTACGCTGTTCTTAGTGCCACCATTGGATCAAGTTGAGCCGCACGACGGGCTGGAACTACACCAAAAAATAAACCAATTCCACCGGAAACACTAGCAGCTAACATAACTGCATTGGGTGAAATTGTAGCCTGTAAAGGGCTAAAGATCCCAACTAAAAGAATGCTACCACCGCCTAAAATGATGCCGATTACACCACCAGCTACTGATAAAATTACGGCTTCAATCATAAATTGGAGGAGAATATCTTGTTGAGTTGCACCAATAGCTTTCCGCAGTCCAATTTCTTGGGTTCGTTCGGTGACAGAAACTAGCATTATATTCATAATACCAATCCCACCAACAAACAAAGAAATACTCGCTATTGCTGCTAACATGATTGTTAATCCTCCGGTAATAGTACCAGTGATTTCTAAAAGGTTCTTTTGCGTTTGAATGGTAAAATCATCTTCACGAACAATTTTGTGTCTGCGACGGAGTAAGTTTGTCATTTGAAATTCTGCTGCTGAGATACTATTTTCATCTTTAGCAGATACAGAAATCAAAGAAACATTAATACCAAAGGGGGATGTTCGCCCCACCAATCGACTAAACATTGTATTAATGGGAATATAGGCGGTATCATCATTGTTACTTCCAAAGGAAGAACCTTTCGCTACTGTTAAACCAATTACTTGAAAAGTAGTATTTTGAATGCGGATTTTCTGACCTACAGGATTTTGATTATCAAATAGTTTGTTGGCTAAATCTGGACCTAATATGGCTATTCTCTTATTACGTTTAACATCGAATTCATTAAAAAACCGTCCGTCCTTAATTTCTAAACTCCGCAGTGTTGCATAATTAGCAGTAGTACCAATAACTGTACTAGATGTACTTCTATTGCGATAAGTAACTGTAGTTCTATTATTAATTTCAGGAGCAACTTCTTTAACTGCACGGACTTGTTTAGCGATGGCCTTTGCATCTTGTAAAACCAAAGTTCTGGGCATTGCTGTCACTCTTCCCCGACTTCCTGGACTACCAGGAATAATAAATAGGGTATTTGGTCCTAACGATTCAAATTGCTTAGTTGCGAATGTTTTTGCACCTTCCCCAATCCCAATCATGGCAATTACTGAAGCATTACCAATAATAATTCCTAACATAGTTAAACTACTTCTGAGCTTATTAGCTAATAAGGTAGTTGTTGCCATTTTCACGCTTTCTAAGATGTCCATAATTTTGTCAAATGTGAGATTTATTCTCTGCTAATATATGTGATTTATTTAATTAAGATTATCTGGTCAACAATAATTATACAATATTCTATTTTTGTTGTCAAAATTACCTAAATTTTGCCAAAATAAAAACAGATTATTTTCTAAAATACACACAATAGAGTTTAATCAATCATTTACAGTAAATTTATGACTTCCATAATTACAACATCTAACAATTATAAAACCCAATCTCCCGATACTGCAATTGCCTCCGAACTCCTCCGAACTTGCTTTATTTGCCATTTGGAGATCATGGAATACTGGACAACGAGCTACTCATATTAATGATAACACCCGCAGCGCACGTTCTACAGCTTGGCACATTGCTAAAACCACTTTGGTAACCCAAAATAAAACCCAACAAATTCGTTACTTTTTACAAAAAGTATTAGATCATAATTTGATTGATTACCTAGAGATACAAGGAGAAATAAAAATGACTGGAGCGATTGAAGAAGCCTTGATTGTTGCTGAAATTTTAGAATCTTTAGATATTGCTTATCTTGTGAGTGGTTCTGTTGCCAGTAGCATTTGGGGAGAAATGCGTTATACCCAAGATATTGATTTAGTCGCTGATATTCAAGAAAGTCAAATTGAATTATTAATTAATGCTTTTTCTCCTAGATTTTATATTAATGAAGTTGCTATCCGAGAAGCCATCAAATCAGGTTATTCATTTAATTTAATTGATAACCAAACTGGTTGGAAAATTGATATTTTTATCCTCACTCCAGATCCTTTTGAGCAATCTAAATTTGCTAGAAGAAAACAGATTTCCGTTGATGAAATGGGACGAACTCTCAACTTTTATATTCCAGAAGATACAATTTTACAAAAACTTACCTGGTATCGGAATCGGATGACGCAAAAACAATCTTCTCAACCATGGCGTGACATTTTGGGTATATTAAAACTTCAACAATCAGCACTTGATTTTATTTATCTTCAACAATGGGCTAATACTCTACAACTTTCAGCAGAATTAGCACAAGCATTGAGAGAATCTATTTAGTTAACTACCTCTAACTATTTTTCTGGCTTAGGCTTACCTCCCTTCTCTTTAGGTAAATCAATAAACACTCTTTCCCCGGCTTTAAGACCATCTAAAACCTGAATTTGATTATCAATATTTGCACCAATTGTCACCATTCGAAATTGAGGTTTATTTTTTTCACCCAGTAACCAAACTCCGGTTTTTCCTTTTTGGGTAACAATTAACTCTTGGGGTATTAACAGCGCATTTTCGATTTTATTGCCAATAAATGTAACTTCACTGACATTCATCCCTGAACGCAGTTTACCTGCTCCTGTATTAATAGCCACGCGCACCTGGAAGGATGTGACATTTTGCTCAACTACTGCTTCGGGAGCAATTAAACGTACCTGTCCCTGAAAAATTTCTTCAGGATAGGCATCAATCAAAATTTCTACTTTTTGTTTCTGTTTAATTTGAGGAATATCCACTTCAGGAACTTTAGCCATAACTTCTAAACCTTTTGCTAAAGCAACTATGGAAGTTGAGGTAGCTGAAGCATCACTAGAAGCGGAAATTGCCGGACTTACATAAGCCCCCACAGTGGCATATCTCTGGGTAACAATCCCTGAAAAAGGAGCGCGGATAATTGTATCTTCTAGTTGGACTTGTTGCTGTTTTAACTGAGCTTCTACACTAGCTACTGCGGCTTTCAATCTGGCAATTTCTTGGGGACGATTACCATTTTCTAATTTTCGTAATGCCTCCTTTTCCTGATTAACTATTGCTTTTTGCTTTTGAATATCTTGGTTGCGGTTGCCTACTTTTAGTAAAGATAATCGTCGTTGAGCTTCTTCTAAACTAGCCTTTGCTTTGCTATTCTCACTAACATATTGTTCTAAACTATCTTGGGAAATAGCTCCACTTTTCGCTAAATCTTGATAACGTTTTACCCTAGCTTGAGTTAGTTTTACAGAAGCTTTTACTGAGTCTACTTGAGCCTGTGCTTGTTGAATTTCCTGCAAACGATTGCCATCACGGGTAATCGCTAATTGTGCCTGTGCTTGATCTACACGAGCTTTTCCTTGGGCAATTTCTTCGGGACGACTTCCGGCTTGACTTTCTGCTAATTGTGCTTTTGCTTGTTCTAAATTAGCTTTGTATTGGAGAATTCGCATTTGAATTTCCGAATTATCCATGCGAGCAATAATTTGTCCTTGTTTGACAGTATCTCCCTGTTCAACAGTTAAATTTGCCAGCAATCCTGGACTTTTGGGACTAATATTGACACTTTGAACTGGTTGAACTTTTCCACTAGCAGTAATGCGGACAGTTACGCTTTTTGCTTCTACAGGAACAGTTAATTTAGTAACATCTATGGGACGATTTTTTTGCTGTATGTTTTTGATAGTGGCTGTTGTTCCCACAATTAAGACACCACCGGCTATTAAACCCATTAACCAACGCCATGGATATTTAACTTTTTTGCCAATAAAGGGAATTTCTATGTAAAAAATCATGATTGAAAAATGTTAGGAATAGTAGTTAGCAAGAATATCTTATGGTTCAGACTTTATTATAATAATGCGATTTATCTAATTCATCACCCGATTAGGTGAATTTTCAACTTTTCTGAATTTTCATCGCTCTCTTAGATATACTAGCATATTCCTCTTTAATTTGTGATCATGACTTATTTCATATTTTTACTATAATCATCAATAAACATGATTAGATCCCCGACTTCTTGAAGAAGTCGGGGATCTTGATCTGATTATTAACGTCCTTTTAATTCATTAATTTTATAAACTAATAAACTTTGTTGCTTACTATCTTCTAATTTCTGTGCCAAGGAAATAGCTTGTTTATAGAAATCCTTGGCTTTGTTAAAGTTACCCATTTTTTCATAGATATCTCCAGAAACGACTAAATATTTTAAATCTTCTGCGGGATTTTTAATAGCATCTGTAAGTATTACCCGGTTTTTTAACAGTTCCAAAGCTAGATCATAACGCCCTAATGCAGTATTGGCTGTGACTAAGCCATCAATTGCTCGTAATTGATTAGGACGCTCAGAACTTCTTTTAGCTAATTTCATTGCTGAACCATAACTACCAATAGTATTTTCATAATCACCGATAGCTAAATAAGCATCACCAAGATTATTTAGGGTATTAGCTTCACCAATAGTATCGTCAATTTGGCGGCGAAAAGTCAAGGCATATTCACCAATTTTGACGGCTTTATTATAATCACCTTTTCTAATAGCAACCAAGCTCAAATTACTTAAAGATAGACCCTGTCCTTCAATATCAATAATATTACGTGCAACTACTAAAGCATCTTCCAGAGTTTCTTCAGCAGCAATATTTTCACCTTTCTCTAGAAATAAGGTAGCTAGATTATTTAGGGCAAAAATCTGATTTTGAAAGTCTTGATTATCACGAGCAATTGCTAACTGTCTCCGGATAGCATCTTCAGCATTTTTAGTATCACGTAATTGCAGATAGGTATTAGCTAGTAAATCATAAGCTGAACCTTGGGCTTTTAAATCACCCAATGAGTGATAAATTTCTAAGGCTGCTAAAGATAATTTTAGAGTTTTTTCGGGAAACCCTTGGGATAATTGCTGTCTACCTTTTCTGAGTAATCTATCAGCTATATCTCGTGATGATTTACCAGCAGAACTATTTAAAGGACGGTGAATTTGTTGGGTAATATCAACTGCTTTTACACCTGTAGTCAATAAACAGGTAAATAGTAGAATATAAAAAGTCAAAACTGGCAATTTTGGGAAATTGGCTAAATTAATCGGATTTCCTGATAACAAATGCCGCTGTTTCATAAGATATAACCGGGCAATTCCGGCTGTAAATAAATGGTATAAGACCAATTTTATGTGAATAAGCAGAATCAGGATTTAACCCTTGGTTCTGTGCAGTAGATGAGCTATTGTGATTATTATAGCTAAACTTAGGACTAAATCCCATCTTCGCCTAAGTAAATAGCCCGAATATCCTCAGGTAATTTATCTTCTAGCATCTCATAACCTTCTTGAAGAGAACTGGCGACTTCAGCCGGGGAAATTTGTTCTCCTTCAGCTTGCAAATACGCAGCAATTCTGGTTTCACTCCAGTGGAAAGTTTGCGCCATTAAGACGATTAACCGTGATATTGGTGGTAGTTGATCTAACGCTTGTTCTACATAGCACCAGAGTGGTGGTGATGTATCCTTGAGCGCATAATGAATGGCTTCTGTGGGCGGTAGTTCAATCTCGTTAATATGGAATGCAGTGATGTTAATTAACCAGTTTTGTAGGGTTAAGGATTCTGTATCTGTAGTTGCTTGGTTTAAATCCAGTCCTCCTAATTCATAATAAATATTTCTCCAAATGAGGGCAAATAAATAATCAGCTTGTACAGGCGATCGCGCAGAATGTCGAATTAAGGTGTAGACTATAGGGCTATAACGGCAAAAAATCACCGTAAAATATTTGCCATAATCTGGATATTGCTGAAATAAACTCAGTAGTTCTTGATCACTATGATGAAATAGTGACTTCACCAATGGGTGATTAGCTTCGGGAAAATGGGGAATTTGCACAATCTCTGGACTAGATAGTTGTTAAAATATACTAGGAAATGGTTAATGCTATGGCTAAATGATATCCAGAAGTCAGTTAATTTGTAAATGTTCAGACTACTAGACTATTGATAAACTAGAAGCAAGGACTTAATGTTAGTCTTAACTGACAATATAAAAGCGGCTCCTTTATTTTTATCCTCTGTGTTCATGGTTATAGAAACTAATTCCATAATGTCCCTGCTGAGTCCACTTACTTTAGGCTCTTTCTTGCCTTCCCTGCCCTTGGATAGTCTGTTCTCCACCCAGGGGATTATGATTATGCTGTTGGCAGCCTACGCTGGTGCTATGTGGATGTTCCTGAGTAGCGCACCTAAAGTTTATACTGTCATGGTATCGGATTTAGAAGTTGCCCGACAGTTATATGCAGGATTGCTAGATTTGCCAGTAGCTGAAGTACCTTTGCACTATTATTACAACTACGAGCAAACCATTGGTGCAACAGGTATTGACCCGCTTTATATGTCCGCTAGTCCGAGTTGGTCTAACAGCACTATGAATAATGCTAATGACGGACTGTGGTATCAACTCAAGAAAAATACACAATTACATATCATTACAGGTGCAAGTTTAGGCAAAAAAGATCAACATCGCCATGTTTGTTTTGATCATGATTGTCTAGAATTAATTTTAATGCGGGTAGAAGTGCGAGGTTTGAAGTTTAAAATTCGCAACCAAAAGCCTTTGAATTTTTTAGTTAAGGATTATGACGGTCGGGTCATTGAAATGGCTGAAGTTGCTAATTAGTCATAAGGGTGTGTTGGGTTTTCCTAATGCACCCTGAATAATATTAATTAGGGTTAATTTGACTGATCACAGAAAGAAATTACAGAGAGAAAAAACTCAAGTGAGAATAAAAACAAACATATTGAGCAAAAAAAGTCCGTTGAGAAACATTAAATCACCAAAAATGGTATTATTCTCCTTCCTTTTCCTGTGCTAAAAGTAAAATCTTGTCATATAAAAGCGGAGAAATCCAAAAAGTAGAATTTTCAATCAACTTATCCATCAAAGGCTTAACAGCCACAATAAAACCCCTCTTTTTTCCTTCTAATAAAACCCCCAATAACCCCGTAATTCTAATTCCTAACCGTTGTGCCTCAGCCCTTCCCCTGCGTTCATCAATTAACAATAAATCAGTCTTTAACTCCAATGCTAAAATAATACAGCATTTCCCGGTGTTATGAGGTACAAAAACCCCACCCCCGCAAGCGATGAGGGGGCTAAGATGTACATCATAAGAGCGGAAACCGCTGTAAGCCTCTGACTCCCCATTATCTAACTTAGCTTGTTGTTTTAATTCATATACTTTATTTTTATCTTTCACAGTCTTAACCTCCAAGAAAAGAGATTTTTCTGCTTGTATTTCGCTTAAAAATAGAGGATGACACCTTGATAATTCTTCATAAACTGCTTGAGGAATAATCACGTTTTCATAAAGTGCCTATAATAGAAAAATATGTTCAATACTAATTAAATTAGTAATCACAGAAGTATCACTAATAATTACAATCTTCCCAACTCCTGCAAATTCTGTAAATCAATCTCAAAATCCTCCAAATCATAATGATATAAAGGTATTTTACGTGCTTTCAATAAATCCCGAAAAGCATTAGACTCCATTTGTGCCATTTTGGCTGCATAATCACAAGTTAATCGCCCTGACTCAAATAAATGTAATGCAATCTCTTGTAAAAATTCCGTAGGGGTTAACTGGGAAGCGTCTAAAAATTCATCTGCAATCACTAATGACATTACCAAAATCTCTTAATTCTATACTTCTATTTTAGCGAAGAATGTCCACTTTACCAAACCCGATTGGTTTTATTGTGTTCACCTGACTTGAAAATAGATTTTCATCTACGCAGTTCATGACGGCTACTTAAAATATATCTTTCCGCTTTTGTAATCCAAAAATTATCAACAAATAAACAGTAGTGTGTAACAATAAAATTCCCCAATTTAAACTCAAATTTCCCCAAGTTGGATCATATACAGATGTGGCTTCAAATGCACCAGGGAATTGATGTTCTTTGGGAATTAAACCATTAACATTTAATATTGTTCCATAAGCACCAACAGACCAACGACTAATCATTAACCATGATAAGATTTGACTCACAACACCTTCAGTTTTAAACAATACTCCAGAAAAAATAATTTGTGGCAAAATTAGCAGTGGCAAGGTGCTATTTGCTTGACTACTATTTTTAACAATTGCAGAAACAAGTAACCCTAAACTGAAACTAGCAAATAATGTCAGAAAACTGGTAATTAATAATCCCATATTCCAAGAAATTAGTTCTGGATTGGGAGATTTAAAACCCATGAGAATTATAATTAAAATTAATAAAGTTTGCGCTAATGCTAAACCTGATAAAATTGTAATCTTAGAACTCAGATAAGCAAATAATCCTAAATTAACTAATCTTTCTCTTAAATAAATTGCCGATTCCTTAACTATTTCTTGTAAAGAACTAGAAAATCCTACCCATAAACCAGCACAGGTAAATACAAATAAAACCCGTAAAGCTAAAGAAGGTAAAGCTGGATCTGGTTCATTTCCTAATACAAAAGGTGCTTTATCTTTCATTGCTAAAGTGATGAGACTAATCCCAATAGGTGCAGTTAAAAGAGATAAGGCAAGATTAATTTTATCCCGCACAATTAATTGACCAGAACGTTGTGTCAATAGAAACCATTGTTGCCAAAATGAAACACCTTTAGGTTTCGCGGGTATAGGGGTTGTTTCCGGTTTAATCTTTGAATTTAATTGATTAGCTACATAAATCTTATAATAACCAGATTGACGGAATTTATTAACATATTTAATTGCCTCTTTTTCTTCTTCCAACTTAATATAAATATCTGCAAAATCCTCAACTTGGAAAAATTTTAAAGCATCGTCAGGAGTGCCAAAATAACAAAGTTTTCCACCTATTCCTAAAAATACAATTCTATCACACTCTGTAATATTTGCCGTTGCATGAGTCACTAAAATAACTGTTCTTCCCCCTTGATGTGCTAATTCTTTTAATAACTGCATCATCTGTTTATCCAAACCAGGATCAAGTCCTGAAGTGGGTTCATCTAAAAAGAATAATTTCGGATCAGCTAATAATTCTACACCAATAGAAACTCGTTTTCTTTGTCCACCACTCAGATCACTAATTAAAGCTTGACGACGATGACTCATTTTAATTGCTGCTAATGCCTGTTCGACAACTTGTTGTAAATTACTATCAGGAGGTAAACGCAATTTGGCAGCATACGTGAGAACTTCTGCAACAGTTAATTCTCGATGAATAATATCATCTTGGGGAACATAACCAATTTGATTCCGATATAAATTAAAGTTTTTCTGTAAATCTTCTCCATTTAGATAAACTATGCCTTTAGTGGTTTTTTCAATACCTAAAAGAGTTCGCATTAAAGTAGATTTACCTGCGCCACTTCCCCCCACTAAAGCTACAAATTGTCCCGGTTCAATAGCAAAAGATAAATCATCTATTCTTATTTTACCATTAGTTTCTAAAATTAAATTTTGTGCTTCTAACCTAATGTGAGTACCTTGATCTAAAATCTCTAAATTATCATCACGTAAAAATAAAATATATGGCCCAATGCGAATTTTTGATCCATTAGTTAAAACGGCCTTACTACTTATTTGTTGTCCATTAATAAAAACTCCATTAGGGCTAAAATTTTGTAAAATATAACGCCCCTGATGATCACTATCAATGGTAGCATGACGACGGGAAATTGTCGGAGCATCCAAATATAAATTTGCGGTAGAATCCCGTCCAATTAAAACTGATTTTTGTTTTAAAGAAATTGACTTTTTTGTTGGTGGATTGAGAGAATTAGAGGTGGCAGGATTAAAGTATTTAATTTGAATTAGTTGATGAGAATTTTGAGAAATATGAATTTCCACACCATTGGTTAACAAATAACCTTGAGTAGCAGTAATCAAAGAATGATTAATATACAACTTATTGCTACTAGGTTCTTGACCATTACCATCATAAATGCGGTATTCTGTACCCTCCTTACGTAACACAGCTTGGATACGAGAAACCAGTTCCCAGTCTTGGGGAACGACTAAATCAGCAACATTGGGTTCACGTCCTAAAATGTGCTGTGGTTTATGTAATTTCAAGTGTAAAGTTTTACCTTGATTGTTCAACTCAAGATAGGGATCTATACCTAAAACGGTGGGATGCTGTCCTGGTTGGTATGACATAGACTGGCTGTAATAAAAAGTAATTTAATTTGCAGTATATTTAGCAAATATTGAAAACATTTTACCGATAAAAGGTGATAATATATAGAAAATCAAGGATTATTTTACATAAATCAGCGAAAACGTCAACCAAGAGTAAAGTTATATGACACTGACACTATTGAATAATCGTTATCAGGTATTGCGGGTACTGGGTACTGGGGGGTTTGGAAAAACATTTTTGGCTGAGGATACCCAAATGCCTTCGGGTAAGCGGTGTGTGATTAAACAACTGATTCCAGTGATTAATAATCCCCAGCTATACCAATTGATCCAGGAAAGGTTTCAGAAAGAAGCATCTATTTTAGAAGAATTGGGCGATCGCCATAGTCAAATTCCCCGGTTATATGCTTATTTTTCTGAAGGTGGGGAATTTTATTTAATTCAAGAATACATTGAAGGACAAACTCTCAGCGAAAAATTACAACAACAGGGAGTATTTAATGAAGTTACAGTTAAGGAAATTTTAATTAATATATTGCAAGTTCTCGAATATGTTCACAGTAAAGGTATAGTCCATCGAGATATTAAACCAGATAATATTATTTTGCGTTTTTCTGATAGCAAACCAGTATTAATAGATTTTGGGGCTGTGAAGGTGACTATGAATACGGAAATGAGTTCTTCTGGTAATTCTAGTCAGTCTATTGTGATTGGGACACCGGGATTTATGCCGATGGAACAAATAGCAGGAAGACCACTATTTTCTAGTGATTTATATAGTTTAGGATTAACAGCAATTTATTTATTAACAGGGAAAATACCTCAAGACTTACCAACTGAACCAACTATGGGCAACATTTTGTGGCGACATTTTGCACCCTATTTGAATGTTGGTTTTGGGGATATTTTAGATAAAGCTGTAGCTTATCATCCACGCGATCGCTATCTCAATGCTAGAGAAATGTTGACCGCTTTACAAACTCTCTCAAATCCCGTTGCACCTGCTTTTGTCCCAATTCCCCAATCCACACCCACAGTCATTGCTGCACCAGTAACACATTTCCCAACCTCACAACCATCCTATCAACCATATCCACAAACTCAATATCCAGTTTCCCCTAATAATGGGTTAGGAACTTGGCAACAAGCTGTAATTATCGGTGGTGTGATAGGATCATTTCTTGTCGGTGGTTTATGGGTATTAGGAATAATTAATAAACCAAAAGAAATTAACAACTCTTACCAACCAACTACATCTTCAATACAGTCAAATATATCATCAGCATATCCTACTAATCAGCCAACCACATCATCATATTCATATCTTACTACTCAACCAACTACATCTTCAATACAGTCAAATATATCATCAGCATATCCTACTACTCAACCAACTACATCAATTCCAGAACCTATACAACCACAAACTACAACAACTTTGATTTCACAAGAAGCAGCAATACAACTGTTAGAAACATGGTTAGCCGCTAAAAGACAAATATTTTCTCCTCCCTATGATAAACAATTAGGATATCAACTTTTGACGGGTCCAGTATATACAAAGTTTATTAATAAAACAGATAATCCTGATGCTTGTCTTGCTAGAAGTAATAATGAAGATGATTGTCTAAGTTCTGTAGATTGGTTAATAAGAAATAGAGCTTACTGGGTATATGGTGTACAAAAAATTCAATCTGTCAGAAATTTTGTTTCTAGTGGAAATAATGCCACAATAATAGTTGTAGTTACAGAACAACGTACATTATATAATAAAAATGGAAGTGTAGATAAGAGTCAATCAGGTCTTTTTACATCAACTACCAGTTACGATTTACAATATGAGAATGGTGATATCAAAATCTATAATTATAAATAAAATGTCCTGACTACACTCATGAAAGATCAATAATATTGCAGGAGTAGACTTTGAAACAAATGAAACTTATTTTCCTGCTATATCGTAATAAGTTATCAACATCGAATTAACAAGTATTTTTGCAAGGTGTATTTTTGTGGAACAACAATCACAAGGAAATTCAAATAATCACGATAAAAAAATTGCTGAACTAGAAGCAAGATTAAATAATGCTAATCAAATAATTGCAAATTTACAAAAGCAAAATATTGATTTTCAAAAAAATATCAATGCTTTAGAACTAGAAATACATCAATTTCACCAAAAATCACAATCAAGAAACAATCAATCTTTAGAATCTGGACAAAAACAGATTAAATCATCAGTTAATAGAAGAATTATCCGTAAATATCGGGTTTCAGAATTATCAGATTGGCAATTTTACGGACTTACCTCTTTAGTAATAATGTCAATACTTCTGTTATTTGGAGTTGGTACATTATTCAATAATCAAAATCGAAAAAATATTAAACAATCATTTCATCAACAATCTAAAAATCAGACATCAGCTAGTTCACAATTAAATTTATCTTCACCATTAACACCACCAAATATTCTAGTTAAGAGTAATCCTATAATACAAACACCAATTTATCAAAGTTATGATTTATCCGTAAATAATCCTCCAGAACTTGTTTATAATGTAATCAATCCTCCTAGTTTTAAAGATAGCGAACAATTAAATCAAATAACTCAAGAATTAACCAAATTAGCAAAAAGTAAAAATTTACCAGTCGAAAATTTATCAATTAGTTTAATAGATGTAAATAAACAAAGTATTTCCGGGTATAAACAAAAAACACTTCGTTATCCTGCGAGTGTAGTAAAATTATTTTGGATGGTAAATCTGGAAGCTCAAATTAGTCAAAGATTGATTCAATTAGATAATAATATTAATTCTGATTTGCAAAAAATGATTCTCAAATCAGATAATAATGCAGCCAGTCAGATTGTAGATACGATTACTCACGCTCAGTCTTTGCAAAATAAACTAAACAAAGAAGGATTTACACAATGGAAAAAACAACGTCAAAGCATTAATAGATTTTTCCAAAATGCTAACTATCAAGATATTAATATTAGTCAAAAAACATTTCCTATCCCTGACTTAAAAATTAATGAACCTCAAGGTACAGATTTACAAATACGAGGAGATAATCCTCAAAAACCAATTCGTAATAAAATTACAACTTATCATGCAGCTAGACTAATGTATGAGATTGCTACTCAACAAGCAGTAGCGCCAGAATATAGTCAAAAAATGCTAAATTTACTCACAAGAGATTTACGTCGAGAAGCTTGGAAATTTGATCCACCAAATCCAGATGAATTTAATCCAGTAGAGAATTTTTTAGGTGAAGGTGTAGCTGACGAAAAAGTGCAATTTGCGTCTAAAGCAGGTTGGACAACAAGTTCTCGACAAGAAGTAGCTTATATAGCTACACTAAATGGTAAAACTCGTTATATCCTCGCAATATTTGGGGATGATCCTGCTTATGGCAAAAGTAAAACAATTTTCCCCCAAATGTCTAAATTAGTCTTTGATAGGATGACAAATTCTAACCGTTAATCATAATTAGGTTTGTAAAATTAGCATAAAACAGAGGGAAAACCCAGAAAATAAGATTATACGGCTTATGTGAATTAAATGCTGAAACCCTTGTAATACCCTTGATGATTCTGGAATTATCGTTCTAGAGAACTCTGGAAACCCTGATAAATGATAAAACCACAATATTTTTAACTCACATAAAGCGTATTATGTAAAAATCATTGATTAATATTTGATAATGATACTTACCTTAAAATCTCCGTCAACTTCTCCAGTAAATCTTCCGCTAAATCCAGCAACTCAATCTTATCAATCTCTTCATTACTAGAACTGCGATCGCTTCCTGCAACCGCAACACCACCAACTAACAAATCCTTCGCAGCAAAAATTCTCTGATTCTCTGTTAATTGACTTAAACAATATTCTAAACCTTCAATAATTTCTGAAACAGATTTATTCTGTAACTTTTCCCGTACCTTTACCGCAACCACATCATCACTTTCTAAGAAAGTTGTCATCTTTTCTATATAAGTTGGTTCATCATTATCATCTCCCCAAGTATCTAACCAATCACCCTCAACATCATCACAATACAAATAGGCTGCATCTAGCCCATGTTTCATAATATCATGCTCTAATTGACGGGCTGCTTCTACAGATTGTAAAAAATTCTCTAATCTCTGTTGACGGTCATTTATTTGTTGATTAACCATAATCACTCACCTCTTTTAAAAGAATCATTCTACAAAAACCATCAATCCAACTGAATCAAAACTATAACTTCAATTTCTCATAAATGCCTATTAGCAGTGGCAATGTGCTATTTGCCTGACTACTATTTTTAACAATTGCAGAAATAAGCAAAGTTGAGAAATTAGGAGTAAAATTAGTTATAATTATCAGGTTTTTTGATGACACTAAATCCCCTTTTTTAGGGGGATTTGATTAAATTTACGTTATTTTCTCAATCTTTCTAGTAATTCCTCACGAGATAAATTCACCAAAGAAAGTAGTAACTGAGTGCGTTCTAAAATAGGCATTTGGGCAATCTTTTCTACTAAACTAGATAATTCAGAATCTAAAGTACCAAATCTCCCTTCTAGAAGAAAAGTGATCATTAAAAGTTGTCCCTCTTGCTTTCCCTCTTGCTTTCCTTCCTGCTTTCCTTCTTGCTTCCAATCTTCTATTTGTTGTAAATAAGCTGGTGATAAGTTCATAATTACTTCCTCTTCATCTCTACTTAAATTATCTCTCAATTCTAAGTTTTTGCGCCAATCGGCTAAAATTACCAATAAATTCTCCTTAAAAGGGTTCTGTTCTGGTATTTGAGTTAACTCTTCTACCGCTTTTTTTTGTGTTCCTCCTTTTCCTAATACTCTCAACCATAATGTATCTTCATTTTCTGGTAATTGATGAATAACAACTATTGCTGTTTTCATAATATTTGGCAGAAAATAAACTCCTTTACACTAATTTTATTCACGCTCAATTGCCCCTGATTCTGCGATCATCCGAGGTGAAAATGTTGGTGTTAAAATCCATAATATTGGTAATTCAGCTTCAGGAATAGTTCTATTTTCCCGTTTAGATTTCCTTAATACATCACCATGAACAGCATATAGTTTCAGGAAACAGCTACGAATTTCTACCTCAGATGGTGGGTTGCGAAAAGGCTCAAACAAACAGGGAGTTGTTGCCATTTTTCCTAATAACCCTAAAGGTAGATTTTTTTGAGGTTGTGGAGAAAATGGTTCAAACCATACATCTATTTCTTGAATTTCACTTTTGACTTTTTCGCTTTTCTTAATTGTCCCTAGAGGTGTTAGTAATTCCTCTAAATATTCTTTGGCAAATTGGTCATGAGATTGACGGGTCATTTAATTTAATTAATAATGGGATTTTTATATCAAATGTTTTGGTGTAGCAGATGATATGGTTGAAAGTCATTTTGCTTACAAGTATTAAAACATTATACCAGTGAAGTATGTTGTTGATTCATATATTTTATTACAGTATGGATTAACGGAAAGAAACTTTGTATAAAAATTACTATAAATCTGGGAAGCCATCTATACCTAAACGGTGGGATATTTGCTTTATATGACACAGACTGGCTGTAACAAAAAGTAATTTAATTTGCGCCTACTTGGATAATTAAGGTGCGATTAATAAAGAACTACATTCTATAAATAAATACTTTACAATTGATTGCTTTAATCCTGTTCATCCTGTAATCCTGGACATCCTGATTCTGACAATTACCAGTTGTAGAAAAATCATATTTCCCACAACTGGCATAACTTACCATTACCAATCCCTAACCTTATCTATGACTATCAAGTAAATCATGCCGAGAAAAAATACCCTTCAATTTTAAATTAGTAAAGACATTTATAGAATTTACTAATTCTCGTTGTTCAGAACTTAAATTTAAT
Organism: Nostocales cyanobacterium ELA583; assembly: GCA_037131225.1. GTDB lineage: Bacteria > Cyanobacteriota > Cyanobacteriia > Cyanobacteriales > Nostocaceae > Dolichospermum. The sequence continues at coordinate 33,676 of JBAXRM010000004.1, forward strand.
GCTTCTAAAGCCTGATCAATATTATTACCATCGTGTAATTCATGCGCCAGCAAGTTACGTTGTGATAAATCTAAAATGGCGGCAATTTCTTTATTTCGACGCTGACGAATAGCTTGCAATGCTTGATTTTCTTGAGGAGTAAAATCAAATTCAGATAATTTGATATTATCGCTAATTTCTCCAGAGTTGGTGAATAAGTGACTAGCACGAGCCAAAGGAACTTCCCAGGAGAAAAAGGTAATGGCAAAAATAAGAGCCAAAGTCAATAACCGTTGTGTTAATTTATTAATCATGTTGATTTTGAGGTTAATAACAGCTTAAGTTAAATTTTAGCCGGAGAAATAGTGGCTGGAATAATTTTCCTACTTTTGGGTACTACGGGCCACAGAGAAAAATATTGATCCATACTTATTGATAGAATCGGTCTACTAGTACAAAACAGCAAAAATCCAGCAACTTAACACATTGACAACGAAATCAGGCTATTTCTATATTGAAGGTGAGCTAAAGTAGATAATGTTTTCTCTATGACTAAAATCAAAAATTGATCATCAGAATAATTATCTTTCCCCATAGATTGTCATGAATTATAGTGCTTTCCGTTGAGTTTGATAAATGTGGATTTCGTCTACTAAACCCTGAATCCCAGGAATCTGATAACCATAAAGCTGAAAACCCTTACCAATAGAATTAGTTAAAACTGCTGCACCTTTACCTTGATAATAAACAGGAACTGGACGGTTAGTATGAGTTCCCCAACCATATTTGATATTAGGATTAGCACCCCAAAAATGACCAGCTTTGATAGCATCAGATTCAGCAGTTAAAACTTCCGCACCTTTAACTTTGAGCAATTGGGAAAAGTTAGGATTTAAAGTTAGATAATGATCATGATCTGCGGTGACAATGAGAAGATTTTTTTCCCAACCACCGTTATTTTTAATCCAGTTAATTGTCGTTTTTACAGCTTTATCAAAATCTAATACTGTACCAATCATATTATCTAAATTATCATCATGGGCAGCCCAATCAATATCACCACCTTCTACCATTAACCAAAATCCATCTTTATCTTTTGATAAAACTGTTAAAGCTGCTTTAGTTAAATCATTGAGTGTAGGATTTTCATTAATTTCCTTAGCAATAAAAGATTGATCTGTTTCTCCAGGAAGTAGAGGCCGAACTGTATCTGGTTTTTGTCCTTGAGAAGTAAATAAGGAAAAGATACTCAAACCTGTATTACTATAATCTCCATTGGCGGTACTTACAGGCAGATTGCCTTCTTGTCCTCTTGCTCCATATAATCCTAACAAGCGATCGCCCCGATTTGGATCTAATTTAGCCGCAGTCTTTGCTAACTTCTTAGCCGCATCTTTTCCCCGTTCTAAAAATGTATACTTATAGCGGTTTTGATTGGGTTTTTTACTCAACTCTGCATAGGTAGCTTTAGTGATATATTCAAACTTAGTTGGCGGTTCTACACCTATTGGCAAAGCTTCACTACTCGCACCGCTTAACGGATGTCCACCACCTAAAATTACAGTTGGTTGATATATGCGAAGTTCCTGCTGGAGAATATTATCCAAAGATGGATAATCAGCATCATATTTATTACGACGATTGACATTAGCTGCTGCTGCTCCCGGTGTAGCATGATCTACAGGAACAGAAGTCACAATCCCTGTAGATTTACCCTTATCAGCCGCAGTTTTGAGAATAGTTTCTAAAGGTTTTTCAAATATATCAACGGAAATAGCATTGTTATAGCTTTTTACTCCCGTGTACAAAGTAGTTGCTGTATTTGCAGAGTCAGGATAACTGTGCTGGATATATTCAGGATCATTACCAGGTGTCCAAGGATTTATCCCCCCACGCTGGGAATCATAACCTACTAAATTACCCACCGCATTGGGGTTAGGATTCTTAGCACCTCCCGATGGTTGATTTCCGGGATTAAATTGGGGTTGAAATTGAAACCCTGGTAAAATCGGACTCGCACCTGTGATGGGATTAGAATTAGACAACGCAGAGTTACCAGTGCTAAAAACTCCATTACCGGGAGCAACGGTAGTACCATAGGTGGTAGCAAGGGCATAATTATCCAGGGTTTGAAAACTGAGTCCTTCACCTTTACCAGAAGTGTAATTATATCCTTTAGCTATAGCCCCAGCACGAGCCATTTCCCAACCCATGCCGTCCCCAATCATGAGAATGACGTTTTTGGCTTTGGTGGCAGATATAGCTGGGCTAGAATGGTTAGTCACAGTGATAAATATACCAACTACAATGATCAACGCTGTAGCCAATAAACGGCGCTTGAATCGGAATTGTAAACTAGATTTAATTGCCATCGGTAAAATGCCTGTTAGGAAATTGCTCTATCATGAGAGAATATTACAAAATGATCACAAAACTTTAGATTCATCCATCATGGCGAAAATTCAGTTTGCTAGAGGTATTGACGAAGCAGTAGTTCCAGATGTGCGGTTGACGAGAGCGAAAACAGGTGAAAGTGGTACAGCAACATTTGTTTTCATCAACCCTCAGATTTTGGCACAAGATGGTAAAGAGGAAGTTACCGGAATGTATTTAATTGACGAAGAGGGGGAAATAGTTATTAAGGAAGTTCAAGGTAAATTTGTCAACGGTAAACCGGAATCCTTAGAAGCAGTTTATGTCATGAAGTCTAATGATGAATGGGATCGTTTTATGCGCTTTATGAATCGCTATGCTGAAAAAAATGGACTGGGATTGAGTAAATCTTAATTATACTCAAAACGGCTAAAAGCTGGACTTTTTTATCATGCAAAAAACCAAGTTTAAAGCCTCTTCAATCATAAAAGCTGCTCCTTTTCCCTCCCTTGTAGGGGAGGGTCAGGGAGGGGTGCGGGGAGAGGTTTACAAGAGGGGTTTCATATTTGGTTAAACTATGAACCGTTTGCAGTATAGACATCTGGTAAAAATTAAATTTGCATTTCTTGTAACCCGTGTAGAGACGTTCCATGGAACGTCTCTACATTGTTAATTGTCATTGGCTAAAATACATAATATCCATTATGGAATTTCAACCACACCCAAACATAAAGCAAGTTTCTGTAACTTGTGCGGTGATTACCGTTAGTGATACCCGTTCCCCAAATACAGATAAAAGTGGTCAATTAATTAAAGAACTACTTTTAGCGGATGATCACACAGTGGGATTATATCAGATTATCAAAGATGAACCAAGAGAGATTGCAGCACAACTAGAAGTTTTAAGTAAAGATACTTATATCAATGCTGTAATTTTTAATGGAGGAACCGGAATTGCTCCCAGGGATACCACTTATGATGCTCTAGAAAAGTTATTAACAAAGACTTTACCAGGATTTGGAGAATTATTTCGGTTTTTAAGTTATCAAGAAATTGGTTCACGGGCTATGGCTTCTCGTGCTGTCGCTGGTATTTATCAAAATAAAATTATCTTTTCTCTTCCCGGTTCTAGTAATGCAGTGCGTTTGGGTATGGAAAAGTTGATTTTACCAGAATTAGTGCATTTGGTAAAACAGGCAAATTGTCAGAATTAAACTTATAAATAAGTTATAATTCGTAGAGTATTAGTAAGCTATCAAAACCTAAAAATCAATGAGTGAAAAGATTAAATGGACTCCTGAAGCCGAAGCTAAACTCAAAGACATTCCCTTTTTTGTCCGTCCTTTTGCCCGTAAAAAGATTGAAACTTACGCTCAAGATAATAATGTATCTCCAATCACCATTGAGATTTACGAAGAGGCTAAAAAACAATTTAACAAAAAATATGACTAATACCAATTTTATCTAAAGCTGCACAGAATCCAGAAATTCATTGATTTATACATCTCTTTATCTACGTTCAAATCTCAAAAAAATAACCCCCAAAATTGGAGGTTGTGAATTTGTATTTGTAAATAATCTGATTATTTTATAAACATAATACAAACGGATGCCAGGAAAGCGGCGATAGTATAAAATACTGCCACTACCTTTAATTCTGACCAACCAGTTAATTCTAAATGATGATGTAAAGGAGCCATTTTAAATAAGCGCTTACCTTTGCCATCAGGTCCTTTTGTGGCTTTATAATAACTAACTTGAGCCATAACAGAGAGGGTTTCTACAAAGAAAATCCCACTCAGAATAAACAGTGCTACTAAGGTATTAGTTAGTAGTGCAACAGCAGCTAAAGCCCCACCCAGGGCTAAAGAACCTGTATCACCCATGAAAACACTAGCAGGGTTGCGGTTATAGGCTAAAAATCCTAAGCAACTACCACTGAATGCCGCACAGAAAATCATCAAGTCGGGAGAAGTTGGCGCAATAATCACACCTAATGCGAAAATAGCGATCGCTACTGTTCCCGCCGCTAAACCATCAACACCATCTGTTAAATTAGTAGCATTGCTTTGGGCAACTAGAACAAAAGCCGCTACAGGCCAGAACAACATTCCTAAAGGCAAGGACAAACCCCACCAAGGTAAATGGATATTAGTTATACTAAAATCACCTTTAAACATTAACCAGCCGCAAAATACCGCCCCAAAGATAACTTGCAAAGCCAACTTCATCTTTGGAGAAATTCCTTTGTTAGACTTACGACGCAAAATTTGCCAGTCGTCTATCCAGCCAATGAAACCGTAGCTGAGTGTTAAAGCCGAAACCGCCAGTACATTTTCTGAAAAGTCGGATAATATGACAGCAATTATCACCGCTACAGGGATAAAAAATATACCACCCATAGTTGGTGTCCCTGCCTTTTTGAGATGTGCCTGGGGTCCATCCTCCCGGATAATTTGACCAGTTTTCAGTGCTTGTAACAGAGGGATTACCCACTGTCCCAGAACTGCAACACCTACAGCACACAATAAAAGAGGTAGGGTGAGGGAAGTAGTATACCAGGGAGTCCTATTTCCCATCCAATCTAAAATCAAGGCCGTCGTACTAAGTAACAAGGCCAGCAAAGAAGCCAAGCCAATTCCCGAAAAATTCAAACTTTGGTTAGGAGATAATTTAGCGTCCACAAGAAATTCCCTTCACTCCACACTTAAAAAAACCTAAATAAAACAATAAAACTGTTTTTGTTATCTATTCCTCAAAATACAGTGTATTAGTACACTGCCGTGCAAATAAACCAAAAATTCCAAATTTTACAAAAAGCTGATTCTGTATTTGTTTTGACTTTTGATTTCCGCACTAGGTTACTAGTCCTCGTCAGGAGTTGCATCATCATCGTCATCATAATCAACATCACCAATTCCGTCGTCTGCGCCCAGAAAATCGGATATTACTTCTACATCTTCCCGCGAGTCTGTTTCGTGGACATCACGGGCTATTAGTCGGCCACCCAGTCGCAACCAGTCCAGCATGGAGGACTCTTGTTTTAAGGGAATAACCGATGCTCGCTGGTTTCGGGGGGCTTCACGGAGGGGAGAATCTAACATATCAACAATCACACAAAGGGGTTTATATAACTAGACATTAAGAGTCTATCATTTGATACGAGTTAATTTATTTCTTCATACAACTCTTTAACTGCTTAATCCGAATCAAAGAAAATTTTCATTTAATTCCGGAACGGTAGCCAAAAAGGCATTATTAACGAATTGTATGATTATAAACAAAGAACATTAATAAAAGATTAATGTTGTTTCATCTTGCATTCTATTGAGGCACAGAATCATGATAGGCAAATCAACTCTCCTAAATTTAATTGTTGGCACGAATCGCGGTTTGTTAGCAAATCAGCAACAACAACAAGCTATCTTAGCAGCGATTCCTACGGAGCGCTTCGCTATCGCTAACTTAGAAAATTTTAATCCTACACCCAGACCATTAGCAGCTAGTAATTTACTCGAAGGCGACTGGCGACTACTATACACTACAAGCAAAGCTTTATTAAACATAGATCGTTTCCCCTTTTGTAAACTTGGTCAAATTTACCAATGTATTCGGGTAGAAAGCAACAGTGTTTATAACATAGCTGAGATTTATGGCATTCCTTTCTTAGAAGCATTAGTCAGCGTTGCTGCTAAATTTGAACCAGTATCAGAACAGCGTGTACAAGTAAAATTCTAACGTTCTATTATTGGTTTACAAAGCCTCATTGACTATACAACACCAGGAAACTTTATCCAACAAATTGAATTAGGCAAAAAATTTACAGCTTTTGATTTTCCCATTCAAAGTGAACAACAACAAGGCTGGTTAGATATTACTTATATAGATGATGATCTCCGTATTGGCAGGGGGAATAAAGGTAGCGTTTTTGTATTAAGTAAAACATAGCAGATTATACAAGAAGTATTTGGGGACGAACATACTCTGTTATGGGTACTTTGTCAAGGGGTAATTAGTCAGATTAACAACTGATTAACCATCAAAACCCACCAATTTGACAAATAACTTAACAAAACCACAAGCAAACACATTCAGGTTGTAAAGTGAGAACAATTAGCCCTACTTTAACGGCAATTCATACTTCAAAAGGGAAGATCCATCATGGTTCAACGTGGTTCTAAAGTACGTGTTCTCCGTCCTGAATCCTACTGGTTTCAGGATCTTGGTACAGTGGTTTCTGTTGAGAAAAGCGCCATCAAATACCCTGTAATTGTTCGATTTGACAAAGTTAACTACTCTGACCTTAACACTGCAAACTATGCTGTAGATGAGTTAATCGAAGTAGAAGCACCTAAACCTAAAGCAGCAGCAGCAAAATAATACAGTCAAGCCCAGGGGATTGTTTCATGGGATGATAGCAGAAGATGTTAAAGTCAAAACCTTGCACATTTCCTCTGTTAACCATAGCTTCCCCTAAAAATATTATTTGCTTGAATGCCTGAACTGCCTGAAGTTGAAACAGTCCGACGGGGTTTAAATCAATTAACCCTCGGTCAAGAAATTACGGGAGGAGATGTGTTGCTACAACGCACCATCGCCTACCCGTTTTCTATAGATGAATTTATTGATAGAATTAAAGGTAATACCATCGCTACCTGGCATCGTCGTGGTAAATATCTTCTGGCTGAACTTTCCGCACCTTCTCCTAATTATTTAGGAGTTCATTTGCGAATGACTGGTCAGTTATTATGGTTAAACCAAGATGAACCTTTACACAAACACACTAGAGTTAGATTATTTTTTGGAGAGAAGCAAGAATTACGCTTTGTTGACCAGCGCACCTTCGGGCAAATGTGGTATGTTCCTGGTAATGTGGCGGTAGAAAGTATTATTACAGGTTTAGCAAAACTGGCAGTTGACCCCTTTTCTCCAGAGTTCACAGTCGAGTATTTGTCTGATAAATTAAAAAAATCCCGTCGTCCCATTAAAACTGGTTTATTAGATCAGTCAATGGTGGCAGGATTAGGTAATATTTATGCAGATGAAGCTTTATTTAAAAGTGGGATTTTACCAACTACTCTCTGTACAGAATTACAACTTCCCCAAATCAAACTTTTGCGAACGGCAATTATTGAAGTTTTATCAGCGAGTATTGCAGTAGGTGGGACAACTTTTAGTAATTTCTTGAGTGTTAAAGGTGTTAATGGTAATTATGGTGGTGAAGCCTGGGTTTATAACCGCACTGGAGAACCTTGTAAGGTTTGTGGTAATGTCATTGGGCGAATTAAATTAGGTGGGCGTTCTAGTCATTTTTGTTCTCAGTGTCAAAGTTAGCGCTGATTAGTATACTCAAAACGGTTAGGAACTTTACTTTTTCTTGACTAAAAAATTCAGTTCAAAGCCTCTCCCCGTTCACCCCCGTTCACGGGGAGAGGTTTACCAGAGGGGTCAAGTTTTAAAGCGTTTGCAGTATAAGTCAACAAACTGTTAAATTCATTATCTTTAAAATCAACTTAAATGACTCGCTTTATCCATGACCAATTTGCTAAACAATATCTAACTGAACTATTAACACCTTATGGTCAAGTAGAAACCAGTAAAGATATCACCGCAGAAGTCAGACAAATTGACGTTTTATTTATTCCTTCTTCTCAACCAACACAAAGCCCAGAACTGCTAGGAATATTGGGAAATATGGTGATAAATTATGCTATATTTGAACCATTTCGCAATGCTGTCACTAAAAATGAAATTCGCAGTTGCATGGGTAAATTATTTGACATCCATGCCGACCTGGAAAGGCAGTCTAACCGCAATGATAACCACATAAATGAAGCCGAATTACCTCGACTATGGATTTTTTCTCCAACAGCGTCAGCGGAACTTCTCGCAAGCTTTAATACGACTGTAGATGAAGAAAACTGGGGTAAAGGGATTTATTTTTTGGGAGAGGGTCTAAAAACCGTAATTATTGCTATTCACCAACTCCCCAGTATACCGGAAACTCTGTTTTTGAGAATATTAGGAAAAGGGAAGGTACAAAGACAAGCAGTTGAAGAATTAGAAGCACTGGCAAACAATAGCCCATTTTTTGCGGATATTATACAATTAGTACATAACCTAATTGCTGTGTTGTCTGCACGTCAAAGAAAAGAACACGATATTGATAAAGATGATCAGGAGTTGATTATGAAACTATCAGAAATGTATCAACAACAATTGGAAGAACTGAAAAAACAAGGACTTCAGGAAGGACTTAAAGCTGGACTTCAAGAAGGACGACAAGAAGGACGACAAGAAGGACTTAAAGCTGGACTTGAAACTGGACTTCAAGAAGGACGACAAGAAGGTGAACAAAGAGAACGACGCGCTATGATTGAAAGTATCATGCAAATCCGTTTTGGACAGGTTGATTCTCAGCTACAAACAATTATCAACCCTCTAATTGCCATGACTAGAGAAGAATTTACTCCTTTGCTTCTACAATTATCTCGTGAGGAGTTATTAGCTAGGTTTGCATAGTAATGAATAGAAAAATCAATAACCTCCCGCAGAATTTGCAAATAAATTAAGCGCGAAAATAGAGTATTGGGGGGTTGACAATCGCTTCGAGATTTGTTATTATAGAACGGACGAGGAAGAACTAAGTAAAAATAATATAAGATTTTTCTTTGAAACCGTTTTACCACCAAGGTAGACGGTTATCTGTTTTCAGGAAAGAAATTACCTTTGTGTCTGGGTACTAAGATAAAATTTTGAGTACAAGCGTTAATTTTGGAACAAGGGGAACTTATGGCTGTTAAAAAAGGAAATATGGTGCGGGCTATTCGGGAAAAGTTGGAAAATAGTCTAGAAGCTAAAGCTAGTGATTCCCGTTTTCCTAGTTATTTGTTTGAAACTCAAGGGGAAATTGTGGATATCAAGGGTGATTATGCTTTGGTCAAATTTGGACAAGTGCCAACGCCAAATATTTGGTTAAAGTTAGAACAGTTGGAAGAGTTTGTTTAATATACAAGAACCCCACCCCCAACCCCCTCCCCGCCAGCGAGGAGGGGGCTATGATATACCTGATACGTTTAGAAACCGCTATATTAGGGAAAAAGTCAGTAGCATGGTGGGTTACGTGGTCACTAACCCACCCTACAATGATGGAATAATTGCAATCACTTCAGAAATTATGTCTTATTCTCCCTCTTCCCCAATTGTTTATAATTCTCCCCGTGTGACTATTGTGGGTGCGGGTAGAGTTGGTAGCACTTTAGCCCAACGCATTGCCGAGAAAAATCTGGCTGATGTGGTATTGTTGGATATTGTGGACGGAATGCCTCAAGGTTTGGCTTTAGATTTGCTGGAAGCGCGGGGAATTGAGTCCCATAATCGGCAAATTAGCGGGACTATTAATTATGCAGATACGGCTAATTCAAATATTGTGGTGATTACGGCAGGTTTTCCCAGGAAACCAGGTATGAGTCGGGATGATTTGCTGAAAGTCAATGCCAAAATTGTGGTAAATGCGGCTAAAAACGCTATCGCTCATTCTCCAAATGCTATCTTTATAGTAGTCACAAATCCTTTAGATGTCATGACTTATTTAACTTGGCAAACTACGGGTTTACCAAAAAGTCGAGTTATGGGTATGGCTGGGGTTTTAGATTCTGCTAGATTTGCAACTTTTGTGGCTTTAGAATTAGGAGTTTTACCCGCAGATGTGAAAGCGATGGTGTTAGGAAGTCATGGTGATTTGATGGTTCCTTTATCTCGCTATGCCACAGTAAATGGGATTCCGATTACAGAATTATTAAGTCAAGAAACCATTGATAATTTAGTCGCTAGAACTCGCAATAGTGGAGCAGAAATTGTGGAATTAATGCAAACTGGTGGGGCATTTTTTGCTCCGGCTTCGGCGACTTGTATGATGGTGCAGTCAATATTATTAAATGAATCGCGGTTGTTACCAATGGCGGCTTATGTGCAAGGGGAATATGGTTTAAATGATGTGGTAATTGGTGTTCCTTGTTTGTTGGGAAATGAGGGCATTAAAAAAATTGTGGAAGTGAATATTAATGACCAAGAAAGAGCAGCTTTGCAGACTTCGGCAGAGTCGGTGAGAGGAAATATTACTAGGGCGTTGGAGATTTTGGAGACTTCCAAATAAAAAAATATCCCAAAATTTCTTGTGGTGCAGGCATCTGGCCCTGCTAATAATATCAGGAGGGAACCGGATGCCCATCCCACAAGATTGGATAGCGTCTCTACATTCTTTGCCACCAAATGTCAAAAGTTAATTTTCCTCGTCAGCGGGGTCGCCATAGGGGTCTTCACTAGCGGGACGAACATTACCAAAATTGCCTTGGTCGGCGGGGTCGCCATAGGGGTCTTCACTAGCGGGACGAACATTGCCAAAGTTGCCTTGGTCGGCGGGGTCGCCATAGGGGTCTTCACTAGCGGGACGAACATTACCGAAGTTGCCTTGGTTTGCGGCTTCACCGAAGGAGTCTTCAGTAGTTGGATGTATCGCTTCTTGATCCCGTTTGTCCCCCAACCCTACCAAAAAATCTTTCGCTTTTTGCAAAAATTCGTTAACCATCATCTGTCTCCTTATTGTCGTGCATCTGGTACTTGAGTGAGATCCTGACCTGTGGTGCGTCCGTTATAGCCTTGGAAGTCACTATACCGTTGTGCTTCTGATTCGGGAACACGAATACCACCAGGAGGGGGAGTTACCCAGTGAGCGCGGTTTTGCTCGTCGCGGTAATACACGCGCCCATTTTTAGAGAGGTAATATTTGCCTTTCTCTCCTGTCCCTTGAGCGTTTTTTTGTTTGTTATAGAGATAGTAAAGAGCCGCTGCTCCTCCTAAAAGTGCAAACGTCTGACCTGTGGATAAACCTTTTTTAGCTTCAGGTTGATTAACTAAAGAGCGATCGCTCATGTTTCTTCCTGCTGTATCATCAACAGGTGGTGGTACTGATGCGTTTCGAGAACCACCACCACAGCCCGTTAATAAAAGAACTGAGAGTAATGTTGACAACAGTATTGCTTACACGCGTAATCCGAATCTACGCTCTTTATATATAGTCTGCATTTTTTATTCCCATTATTTACGACTTTTTAATCTCCGTACTAATGCAAAGATATAGTTGGGCTTTTGGTTGTTTTTTTGTACCTAGAAAAATATGGGTCTAGTATTTGTATGTAATCATGAACTATTTTTGTTAGTCTTCCATCTTGCTGCTGATATAAGCGAAGATTACTTATTTACCTCTGAGGAAATATGCAATTCAGTTTTTTGGCTCAGGGTATTTGCGGTATAAATTATGAATATTGATTTATTATTTTTATCATCAGTAATTTTTTGTTAAGTAAGAATATAAAAATATGATAATTGGCTCTAAAAAAATATTGATTTTTGTCTTATTTATATCAAAGTAGTCAATATTGTTTGAACTTTATTGTTTGAAGTTTATCCAAGTAACAAATAAAATACATATAATATCTTTTAGTTAAGTAGGATATTGAAGATGACCGCTGAACAAAAGAATTCACAGACTTTGTACGCTCAAACACGCTTGCTGCTTGCGTTGTGGGATTTGGGAGCAAATGAACAAGAAGTGAAAAAAGGTTTACTGACGAAGCGGATAGTGGCTAAGGGTCAGAAAATGGCGGACTATAAGGGCATTTTAGAGGATTTGCAGGAACAGGGGGCTGTTACTGTTTCTAAGACTGGTTATACTCTTAAGTCACCAATCGGTTTAGATGTGTTGGGTGCGGGTTTGCGTAGTGGTGAGTTTAAGTTTGAGGGAACTATTGTTGGCACTTGGGCGGCTAATGCGTTGTTGCGGTGGATAAGTCAGATTAATATTGTGATAACTGCGCCGATTGTTTCTAGTGGTGAGGTGATTGGTTCTTATGAGAAGTTTAAGTCTGTCGCGTTGGCTGTGTATGACAAGTTGAATAGGGACTATAACCTAGATGATTTAGTGCCTATTTATCGTATTAGAAGGGAAATAGGTGAACAAGTCAGCCGTGAAAAATTCAATACATGGCTAGTAGAAATGCAAGCTGATGATATTTTGCAACTAATTGCTGGAGAAATACCGGACTTTACCACTGATAAACGGGAAGATTCAATTTCTATCCCAGGTACACAACTGCGTTCTTATGCAAAACGCTTGGTTTAATCAGATTATCTACAACCTTTTTCGTTCCTTACACCTGAAAAATTACCATGACAAATAGCCCTATTTCTCCCATAGAAGCAGTTAACACCGCCATTAATAGTCATAATCCATTTACTAACGCGGGGATTGTTAAAGAACAGGATGTTTGGGGAAAAGGAGTCCCCGACGTACCCACATTAAATGCTCATGCTTCTAATAAAGTTTTTCAAGCCATTGAATTTGTTCGTAAAAGTAAATCTAGTCAAGATAAAGTAACTTCAATTGCTATTACGGCACAACAAGGAGTTGGTAAAACCCATCTTTTGAGTCGCATTCGTCATGAACTAGAAAAAGTGGGTGGTGCTTTATTTGTCTATGCCAGTGCTAATAACTATACAGACCTAAATTTAGTTAAATATCAGTTCCAGCAAACTTTAGCAGATAGTTTGAGTCAAACTGGTAGCCAGGAAGTTATGCAGTGGCAGGAAGTAGCCGCAGCAATGGTAAATGAAGTTAAAAAGGATAATTCCTCCACTCCAGCAGAGTTAGTCAAAAAATTTGACCAAGCCTGTGCAAATACTTTGGCTAAAAATAAAAACTTAATGAATTCTCTGCAAAAAGAAGTTCTGAAGACTAAAACAAATGCAGATCCTTATCTTCTGCGGGCTATTTTGTGGACACTTTCAGAAACGCAAGCCCCTTTTGCAATTAAATGGCTATCTGGTGAAGCTTTAGCTCAATTAAATGCCGATGAATTAGGATTACCTAATCCTCAGAAAACTAATCAAGATAGAGAAGCTGATGCTCTTAAAAATATTCAACAAATTTTGAATTTAGTTGGTTATTACAACTCAATAGTTATTTGTTTTGATGAAATAGATGTTAAAAACAACTCTACTGAAGATGGGTTGCCAACAGAAAGTGTAATTGCTAATTTTGTTAAAATTCTCCATGATACTTTAGAAAATTCAGAACTGAGCCAAGGTGTGGTTATTTTGACAGTAATGTTACCAGAAACATGGAGAGATAAAGTAAATTCTCTTCCTGGAGGTACACCTGATAGAATTTCTAAATTTACCCAAAGAAAACCCATAGATTTAAAATTTGTTAGTGCTGATTCTATGGTGCAATTAGCAACTGTTTGGCTACGAGAATATTACACTTCAAAGAAATTAATTCCTCCTCATCCACTTTACCCATTTGAAGAAAGTCAACTGAGAGAATATGGTAAAAATAAACCAACTGTTAGAGAGTCATTGCGATGGTATGCAGATAACTTTCAAGTTGAGCAAGAGCCACTTCCTTCAGATCCAGTTGAAAGGTTTGAATTAGCATTTAAAAGAGAAAGTGAGGCAGATATTGGAGACTATCTAGAGGATAGTGATTTAATTGCTGAAGCTCTTTATTTTAGCTTTAATACTTTAAAAAGACAGATATTAGCAGGAGTAATTATTGAAGATATCACAAACGATATCAAGCCTAAAGCACACAATAAGAACTTTATCAAATTTAAAATTATTGGAAATGAAGATGGTAAAGAAATCAAAATTGGTGTGGCAGTTATTCAAGATTCTCAATTTACATTAAATGCAGGTTTAAAACGGTTAAATGATTACCATACTTTTGATTTAACTCGTGGTTGTTTAGTGCGTTCTAAATCGAAAATAGAACAAATGCAGAAAAAATCAGGAACATATCGGTTGTTTGATGAGTTGATTTTACAAAAAGGAGGAGAGAATGTAGATTTAATAGAAGATCAAATCCGTCCACTCATAGCAATCTTAGCTATTTATCAAAAGCGAGGAAATTATCAATTAACAGAAGAACAAATTTTTGATATTATCTCCAAGAATAATATTACCTTTGATAATCTGTTACTTCGAGAAATTTTAAGTGACCCATCTGGTAATATGCCTTCATTTGATGATGAAAATGATATAGAACTAGTAACAGGTGCATTCGATTTTCCAATTACAAGTAAAACAGAAGAAACAGATGAGTTAAGTGAGTTATAAAATTAATCATGAATAAATCAGTTTCAATTTATAATGCCTTATGTCTACCCGCTCCTGATATTGAGGCTTTAATACAAGGGCGAATTATTGCTGCTATACCTCGGAAATCGTTAGATTTAGGTAAAATATTTGCTCTTTATCCTGTTGATATTTCTACAGCAGAAATTGATAAATATTATCAGGAAAGATTTTTACCCATTGCTAAAACTGCATGGCAAAAATTTCATAATACTGGTATTTTATTACAACCTGAACAACTGAGTTTAATACCAACTCAAAAACAGTTACAATTACCCTTATCAGAAAGCCAAGTTTTAATTAAAGCATGGGCTAGATGTGAGCTTTGCGAAATTCCAGATCAAACAAAACGTTTAGATATTTTATCTCAATTAACAATTTGGAAACCAGAACGATTTGAGGAAATATTACAAAAACACCCGCATTTTTTTCTGGCTTATTTGCGAGTCTATCATTTAGACAAACCTTGTGAAATTCCAGCAATTCCTAATATTCAAGATAAATTAGGTAAATTTGTAAGTTTACCTAATATTTCCGCTTCTGAAGATAAACCTGTATTAAGTGATCAGATATTTATTCAACGTAAATATCAATTAGAAAACCTCCAAACTCCTTTACATCCTGAATTGGAAGAATTGCAAAGTGCATTATCGCAAATAGCAAATAATAACCCAGCAGCACAACAGTTAGAAAATAACATCAAATTATTTTTAGGTTGGGGTAGTGAAACGCTGATTAATTCAAGTAATACAGATTTAGATTGGACAAAGACAATTACAGATTTAGGTAATCGAAGTAAAGAACTAGATGAAGGAAAAAGTAACTATCAAGCCGGTACTGATTTTGAAAATATAGTCCGTAAAAGCCTTGAATCGTTAGGGTTTACAGTTGATTATTTCCATAAAGGTGGTGCTGGAGGAGTAGACGTATTTTGTTCACACCCTTATCCATTGGTTTCAGAATGTAAGTCAGGTAAAAAAATTCCCAATGATACCGCAGTACAGTTATTAAATTTAGGAACACTACGCTTAAAAAGTCAAGAATTGTTTAAACAAGCGACCAAATTAATTATCGGACCCGGTGAAACAACAACCCAATTAAATGACGCAGCAAAAGTACATAATATGGCTATTATTAACCCAGAAACATTAGAAAAGCTAGTTCAACTGCAAACTAAATATCATAACTCAATAGACTTATTTAAACTCAAAGAATACTTAAAACCTGGTCAATGTGATCAAGAAGTTGCAAAATATATTGCACAAGTAGAACAGGAAATAAAATTGCGTTCAGAAATTATTAAAACCGTCAAAGAAATCTCTGAACAAAATAACGGAAATTCACAAACTACCCATCAACAAATTACAGTTACAGAAATTCGCGTTCATTACAACGCAATTAATAAACAAAATTTATCAGATGAAATAACTCATGATTTATTAATAGAACTATCATCACCATTAATAGGTTACTTAGGAAGAGAAAAAGGCAACGATTGGAAAACAGATAAATTTTACTATTTACGCGACTTACCAATTAATTGAACTTCATTCTTTACTCACCCAATTCTGCAAATAAAGATTCTAAATTTCGATAACCACTAACCACACGCACAATTTCAATTCCATTGTCAATGACTCGATAAAGAACAATGTAACTATCTAAAGGAACACCTCGCAAATCAGCTTTAACATTTCCATAGCCACGTCCCATATTGGGAAAATTAGCTAAATATTTACATTTCTTATCAAACTCATCAACAAAACGATCTCCAGCATCAATATTTCTACTCACAAAATAATCAATTATTTCTGATAAATCCCGACTTGCTTCTGGAGAAATAATATGCTGTTTCATCCTTGTATCTCTCTGGCTTTACGCAACTTATCCCGCAATTGTTCAATCACAACTTCCCCCTCAATACCTTCCCCTCTATCTAATTGTTCAATAGCAACATCAACTTTTTCCCGTGTTTGGGCAACCCAAAGCTGATAACCTTTTTCCCACTGCAAAAGCAAATTCAAAGCTTTACTAATCACCTCTTCAGGATTCGCATATCTGCCTGTAGCAATTTGCGCTTCGATAATTTGCTCTAATTCTGGTTGAATTTGAATATTCATTATTTTCCTGTTTACGAATATTTTAATTTTATCAAAAAAATCAGTATTAAACAAGTTATGATTTTGAAAAGAACAAATTTTCAAATGAATTAGTTTTATTCCATCGGTAAGTATTAAAATCTCTTCTATCAACAGTAAAAATCCGCCTATTTTGCAGATGTTCAGCAAGTACAACCAGCGAAGCATCTGCTAAATCCATTGGTAAATTTGCGTAATTTTCCATTAATTCAATCATCCTTTCAACATGATACTTTTCAAGATCAAAAATCTCAAAAGCACCTAAACAAAAACTTTTTAAAAAATTGAATGAGGCTGTATCACTAGCAAATTGTGTTAACATATAACAAGTTTCAGTAACTACTGGATAAGTTGAAATTAGTGGTTCTGAAATATTATTAAATGCAATTTGTGATTGAGAATGATAAGTATCTCTTTGGTTAAACAACGCTAAAAAAGCACCAGTATCAACAATAATCATAATCGCTCTTCTTCTTGTTTACCCTGAAGATAATCAGCTATTTTTGTTTTATAAGTAACAGACAGATCAGAATCACCATTAAAACATCCGACTAAACCAAGTTCTTTAAATATTGCTAAAGGCGGTTTATTATTAGTTTGAACTTGGTTATAGTATTTTTCAATAGCTTGTTTAATAGCTTCACTAAAATCTTGATTAGTCTGTTCCTGAATATACGCAAGTTTTTGAACACAGTCATCATCAAGCTGAATTTCCAATTGCATAAAATTACCTCTACTGGCAAGATTAACGGTTAACTATCAACTAATTTTAATTTTATCAAAAAAATCATCCCAAAGTTAAAATACTCTGTTGAAAATTCACCACCAAAGGCAAAAACTCCAACCACGCTGAACCCAATAAAATCTCCGTTAATTCATCTCCAACATAAACAGGAATCTCATACTCTTGATTATTAAAAATCACCTTACCTAAATAAATATCAAAAACTTTCAATCCCTTTGCTGTTACAAGTTCATCATTACTTAAAAATTGCCAATCAAGTCCATCTAAATCTTGTTTATTAATAGCCAAAAAGCCTGTAAATCCAGTATCAAATAAAGCATCCACAGGCAGATTTAAACCATCAGTAGTAATTAATTCAATCTCAAAAAATAGTTGTTTTTCATTCCCAAAATAACCCTCGATCATATTCTCCCAACTGCTCCAATTTCATTCAACCGAAACATACAATGTACAGCATGAGGGTGTTTATCGCGTGCTTGTTGACTAGCAACTTCCTTATCTTGATCAAAGAAATAATCACCACTATCTGGCTCTACGGCAATATACCAGTTATAATGTTCTTTCATTAACTCAGGACGTACCCGCTCAAAAATTGCCCGACAACGTTTGTGAAATGCCTCATTTTCCGCTTTACGTGTAGCCAATTCTTCGGGTGATAAAGTCAATTCAGGGAAAATTCTTCCTCTTCTTGCTGGTTGTTTTGGTGTTAGTTGAGTCATGTTTTTAAACCCCATTTCTACTACTATTATAATAATATCAAAAAAATCATCCCTAGTTCAAAACACCAGCAGAAAAACCATCTTTATGAACCTTTCATTATCAGGACTGATAGAAGCTGCAAAAACTGGAAAACTCATCAGTTTCCCCACAGATACCGTCCCCGCATTAGCCACTATACCCGCACAAGCAGAATTAATTTATGCTGCAAAACAACGCAGTTTCGATAAACCCTTGATTTTAATGGCAGCCAAAGCCGAAGATTTATGGGATTATGTTCAAGGTAGCGAAATAGAATATCAAACTTGGCAAAAAATTGTGAATCAATACTGGCCAGGTGCATTAACCTTAGTATTACCAGCTAGTGATAAAATTCCTCAAGTCATGAATCCTAGTGATCCTACCACTATTGGTATTAGAGTCCCAAATAATTCAATTGCTCAAACTATTTTAGCGCAAACAGGTCCAATGGCTACAACCAGCGCTAATTTATCAGGTCAACCAGCCTTAGAAACCAAAGCTGAAATAGAAGCTCAATTTTCAGAGGTGTTAACATTAGAAGCTATAGAATACCAAGGTTTGGGAATACCTTCCACCGTTGCTAAATGGACAGGAAATAATTGGCAGATTTTAAGACAAGGTAGTATTAAATTAGATAATGATGAACTTTAGTAACTGGCTATATTTAGGAGCAGGAGTAGGATTAGGAATAGGTATTTGTAAATTATTCCTACAGTCCGTTAAATCTCCATCCATTTCCATCGAAAATGCCCCACAACAACCAGAAAACCTACTTTCACAAGAATTGCAGCAAACTCAACTCGCATATCATCAGGCGCGGGAAATGAGTCAGTTTCAAGCGGGGTTTTTAGCTAGAATTAGTCATGAATTGCGATCGCCATTAAGTAGTATCATAGGATTACATCAATTGATTTTGGCAGATTTATGTGAAAATCCCCAAGAAGAGCGAGAATTTATCGGACAAGCTTACGAAAAATCACTAAAATTATTAAAACTAATTGATGAAATTCTGAATGTTTCTAAAATCGAATCTGGTAGAAATAAATTAGATATTCAGACTTTGCAATTAAGTGAATTTTTAGAAGAAATTTATAACTTAACTTATCTATTAGCAGTTAACCGTAATTATCCTTTCATTTTATCACCGTCAGATTCAGAGATTCACATTTTGGCAGATTACCATTGGCTCAAACAAGTATTAATAAATTTGATAAATACCGCAATTGATAAAATGGAAGAAGGCAATATTTATCTTTCTAGCAATTTATCATTAACAGGTAATTATGCAAATATTTGGTTAGACGTACCGACTGAGACAGTAATTATAAGTGAATCTATAGATTTGATGAAATCGGAACATCAAACAAATCAGAAAAATATAGTTTTGTCAGCAGGAATGAAACTGGCAATTAATCAAAGTTTAGTCGAATTAATGGGAGGAAAGTTAGAAATTTTGCCTTTCCCCACTAACAAAGAAGGCACACCCCAGTTAACTAGACTGCAAATATCCATGCCTATAGAGACTCTTGTAAACAAATCTCCTCAGCCATAAAAGCATCAAAATTCGACTGATTATTTAAAACCATTGTCGTCGTGTTATTTGCTTGAAAACCAATCTTTTCATAAAATTCCTGTTGGTGAGTCGTCATCAAGTATACACGCTCTACCTTTTGCATCCGGGGATGACTTAAAACCGTTTCTACCAACTTGCTGCCCAGTCCCTTACCTTGATATTCTGGATGAATGACAACATCCCAAATTGTAGCGCGATAGATGCCATCAGAAGTCGCTCTGGCAAAACCAATTAATAATTCCCTATCCCAGATAGAAATAACAGGTTCACTGTTAGCAATTGCTATACGCCAATTCTTAATACTTCGTCCTTTTGCCCAAAAAGCAGCTAGATTAAACAGTTCTTGGAGTTGGTAAAGATCAATATCCGCAAGGCTTTGGCTAAATTGAATCTGAGAATATTTCATCTATAAACACCCAATGATCGGAGTATCTTCGTTTCTGTTATGGCATATTTTCTCCAAAAATAGTAATTATGTATATAGATATGCAACATTCAAGATCCCATTTTAATATAGCCGTTTCCAGTAAATCATAGCCCCCTCATTGCTTGCGGGGAGGGGTTTTGGGGGTGGGGTCTCTCAGTTTTTTTCAAAACCACACAAGTAACAGAAATATTTCTAAATAACCATAAACTATAGCGTAACGAATTTAGCCATCGTAGTGGTTGATACATGGGCAATAGTAATCTTATCATCATAAGCATTACATATAAAATAGGTGGAATAGATGTGCATTTATATAATTTTTCCCCAGCAATAATTTCTGCATTGACTATTTCCAATTCAGGGAAAAGTTCACACAATTGCTCAATATCGGGACGAAACAAAGTATCAATAGGATCTAAATGTAAAGGAAATTGATAAGGAACTGTGAGAAACAAATAACCATTGACAGGAATAACAGAACTAATATTTTGACAAATTTCTGCTTTATTAAGAATATGTTCTAGTAAATTAGAACAAATAACTGATTTAATATTTAATTCAGAAATAGTTTTTAAAAAGACTGGATGATTTAAATCTCCTATTAAGTCAATACCAGTATACTGTTTTAAATCAGCATGAATCACTAAATTACCATTAATTTTAGCAGGTTTAAATAGAAATTCATGTATCCAGGGTTGCTCCTGTTCTCTAAATTTCTCGCTAGAACTACCCAGGTTTAATAAAGGAAATACGGTATTTTCATCTAGGGAATAAATCATTTTTCCCAGCCATTGTGCTTCTTCTTTTAACATAGGGTTTGCTAAATAAGTCTTTTCGTGAAGGATAGGAGTCACCGAGTCAGTAGGGGCGTATTGCTATACGCCCCTACTGAACCATGAAGGGACGAAGAACACGAAGAAAGAAGAGAAGGGTTCACTAATAGTTATTAATCACGGTAATTGATTATTTTTGTGGATTATTTTCACATACCCACTTCCATAGAGGGTGAGAAGATCCTTGTTGACGAATTCGATAAACTTGCTTTTTTAAGTTTTCCTGTTCTTCTAATGGTAATCCCCAAAGAATATTGCGACTTTGCCACACTAAAACAGAAGTTGTCATGGCAATACATAAACTTAAACCAAGAGTAGATAGAGAATGAAAAATTAGTGCATATCGTAATCCTACCCAAGTAAAATATTGTTGCAGTAAAGAAATTTCAACTCGTAAATCCCATAGGCACAAAGGGGCAATTATTAACCATAAACAGAGAGAAAATAACCATCTGCCATATACTGTCAGTCTATGTAGTTTCTGTATTTGTTCAACAAAAATAGGATCTAATACTAATGCTTCCGACTCAATTTGTGATTCTTCGCGGTTATCCATAGATAAGAAATTAATTCCAAATTCAAAAATCTTTCTTGGATTTTCAACTTTTTTAAATCCTGGGAATTGGGTAGTAATTAATAATTACCAATCACCAATCACCAATCACCCATTCATGAATTTAAATTTCTGGAGAAATGACAGAGGTTTCAACTGGATAATTTTCACTGCGTTCTCGCCACCAGGTTAAGAGTGTACTCGCAATGAAAATACTAGAATAAGCCCCCATTAAAAAGCCCACAATTAACGCTAGAGAGAAATAATGGAGCGTTTCTCCACCAAAAAAGAAAATAGACGATAACGTCAATAAAACTGTTAAAGTTGTATTGATTGACCTAGATAAAGTTTGATTAACAGCATCATCAACAATCTCAGCAATGGGTTGTTCGGGATGAAGTTTAATAGTTTCCCGAATCCGGTCATAAATTACAACAGTATCATTAACTGAAAAACCTGTGATAGTTAGCAAAGCCACAATAAAAAGGCTATCTACTTCCACGCCGAAAACTAAGCCTAAAATTGAGAAAACCCCAATTGTGATCAAAATATCGTGAAACAACGCCACAATTGCAAATAAGGCATAGTCCCATTGAAACCGGAAAGCCATGTAAACAGTAATCCCGACAAAGGAAACTATTAAAGCTAAGACCCCAGAAGTAAATAACTCTTTTCCTAATGTCGCACCAACAGAGTCATCTAGATTTTTTTTCGGGTCAAAAGCCCCAATTTTTTCACTTAACGCATTTTGCAAATTTGATTTTTGTTCGGCTGCGAGTTTTTTGCTGCGAATAGTGATGCCATTTTCTTGGCCATTTTCAGAAATTAACTGAATGCTACTATCTCCCAGTCCCTGGGATTTAGCCACTTCTCGAACAACATTAATATCTATAGGCTTATCACAGTTACCAGGTTTGCCACAGTCCCGGACAAGTTGCAACCTTGTTCCCCCGATAAAGTCTAAGCTAGGACGCAGAGGTGCTTTGATATTGGGATTCAATGAAGATATCACCATAGAGATGATACCAATCAGAATAATCACAGCAGAAATAGTCCACCAAGTACCCCGTGCTTTGTTAATATCTAATCTCATTGTACCACTCCTGTTTTATTCGCTGTTGGCACATTAGGAGCATAAAGTGCTGTGTTCCGCAAAGAGGGAATGGAAATAACTAAAAACATCAAAGTGCGACTACAAGTAATTGCGGTGAACATACTCACCCCTACACCTAAAGCCAATGTAAGGGCAAAGCCTTTTACTAACCCTGAACCTAACCAAAATAATGCAGCACAGGCAATCCAGGTAGTAACGTTACTATCTAAAATACTAGAAAAGGCACGGTAAAAACCAGATTCTACAGAACGATACAAAGATTTACCAGCTTGTAATTCTTCTCTGGTGCGTTCAAAAATCAAGACGTTAGCATCAACAGCCATACCAATACTGAGAATAAAACCAGCAATTCCCGGTAAGGTGAGGGTAACACTCAGTAAACAAAATGCAGCCCAAGTCAGTAGGGAGTAAATCAATAGTGACACATTCGCTATCATTCCTGGTAGTCTATAGTACCACACCATAAATATTAATACTAAAGTTAGACCACCAATACCAGCGTATATGCTTCTTTGAATACTATCTTTGCCTAAAGTAGCTCCGACTGTTCTTCTTTCGACAATTTCCACAGGAACAGGTAATGCACCCCCGCGTAACTGTACCCCTAAATCGTTGGCTTCTTGGGCTTGAAAATTACCTGTAATGATAGCAGAACCGCCAGTAATCCCTGTGGCAGCGTGTTCTGGCCCTACGGTGGGTGAACTGATGATTTCATTATCTAGGAAAATACCAATACTCCGACCAGTGCCAGCCAGGTCTTTTGTCATTCCAGCAAAGAGTTCACCACCCTTTTGATCAAAACGGATAGCTACATTCCAGTTTGTTCCTTGATTAGGTTCACCGAAGGCATCCTTGAGATATTTACCAGTTAGGGGTGGGTTGGTACTTTCAAACAATTCAGCAACTGCTTGATTACTTTTTTGTAACTCTTCCTTATTTTTATCAATTCCACCTTGATCTTTCGTCTTTTTCAACTCTTCTCGCTTGTTTTTTAGATCGTTGCGTGTCACCTGAAAAGCAAAAAGTTGAGTTTCTGTATTCGGTTTTTGGATACGGAACTCTAACTGCGCTGTACCACCTAATACCCGTTCGGCTTGTTCTGGGTCATTGACACCAGGTAATTGCACGGAAATCTTATCTGTACCTATAGTTTGAATTAATGGTTCAGAAACACCAAGACCATTAATCCGCCCTTCGACTACTTTTTTTACAGCTTCTAATTCTCTTTCGGTGATTTGCGGAATTTCCGCCGTTGGTTTCACCTGAATAGTAAGCTGTGAACCCCCCCGTAAGTCTAATCCCAAGGGAACAGGAATTGTCACAATCACCGTAATAGCGGCGATTACCAATACTATAATTAATGCTAATAGCGATCGCTGTTTTTGCATACCATCACTCACAACTGACAAGTGTTATAATAACGTTCTTTTTGCCAGTTGTGAGAGAAGTTTAGGCTGGTCAGTAGGGGCGCAGGGCCTGCGCCCATTAGTCAGTAGTCTGACAACGAACAACTGACAATTACCTAAACTCGCAAAGCTACCATTTTTTGAACCGCTTCCACGATTTGCTCTGGTTGGATAATAGTTAAGCGCTCAAGATTACCGTTGTAAGGTGTGGGGATATCTTGAGAAGAAAGCCGCAGCACAGGTGCATCTAATTCATCAAATAAGCGGTCATTAATAGATGCGACTAATTCTGCACCAATACCCCCAGTTCTCATACACTCTTCCACAACAATAACTCGGTGAGTTTTGCGAATTGATGCGCCAATAGTCTCAAAATCAAGAGGTTTCAAGGAAATTAAGTCAATAACTTCTGGATCATAACCTTCTTTTTCCAAAGATTTCACAGCTTGCAGGACATGATACCGCATCCGCGAATAAGTGAGAATTGTCACATCTTTACCTTGACGAACAACCTCAGCCTTATCTAACGGGAGGACATATTCTGTTTCTGGTAGGTCTTCTTTTAAGTTATAAAGTAAAACGTGTTCAAAAAATAACACTGGGTTATGATCGCGGATAGCTGCTTTTAGCAATCCTTTAGCGTTATAAGGTGTGGAACAAGCCACAATTTTTAAACCAGGAACAGCTTGGAAATAAGCTTCTAGACGTTGGGAATGTTCTGCACCTAGTTGTCTACCCACACCCCCAGGGCCACGAATCACCATAGGAATTGTAAAGTTACCACCAGAAGTGTAGCGTAACATACCCGCATTATTAGAAATTTGGTTGAAGGCGAGGAGCAGAAAGCCCATATTCATCCCTTCAATGATTGGTCTTAACCCCGTCATAGCCGCGCCTACAGCCATCCCAGTAAAGCTATTTTCAGCAATGGGGGTATCTAAAACTCGCAGATCACCATATTTTTTGTGTAGATCTTTAGTAACCTTATAAGAACCGCCGTAGTGTCCTACGTCCTCACCCATAATGAATACGCTGGAATCGCGTGCCATTTCTTCGTCAATAGCTTCCCGCAGGGCGTTGAAAAATAGTGTTTCTGCCATTTAGACCTTTATTGCAATTTATCGTTATAGAATTTTATCGTGCCATTGCCCCGAATACCGTCAAGCCTAGCACTCTTGTTGAGAATAGAGAATAATTCTTGATAATCTATTTTAAGCCCGTAGCGGGAGAAAAACAGCAGGTGAAAGATGAAAAAACTCTGCTAAATCTTGGATGTGAGTGATAGTTAAGTTACACTTTGCGGTGAGAATATCTGAAACTATAGATTCTGTCTTTAAGACAGGAATCAAATCTTTTTCACCAACGCCATATTCTTCCATAAGAGCTTTGAGTAACTCTATGCCATAAATGTCAGGAATAGGTTCTTTTGTTTGCTCGTATTCGTACACCAAAGTACCTAATAAATCAAGATAGTCTTGCTCATCTAGTGTTAATGGAGCATTATCTATGAGAGAATCAATTGTATTTTGAGCAGCAAGTAATTCCTCATCTGACTTTATCGGTCTAGGAGGAAAAGCTTGTAATAAGTCAATATAACTAGGATTTTTAGCTGAAAGGTTAATCATACTTCTACCTTAACTCCCGTTACAGCCGGAGACGCTTCTATTAATAGCTCAGAACTTTAACTGAACTCTTAATCATTTTTCCATCTATCTTTACTATAGTCCGCGTGAGTCAAGAAATATTTTAAGTATACTTTTTTGCCAACAAAATCAATATAAATAATTAAGCGATAGTCGTTACCACAAATATCAAAAATAATATGATCCCCTACTTTATCAACACTCCCTTGCTTAAAATCTTGGCATACTTCGTTAAAGTCTTGCCATTTAGCTAATTTTACTCGTTTATGCCAAGTTGAAAGATTAGCTTTAGCAATCAATCTTAATAAAAATAAATTTTATATTTTTTTAATATTTGTCCTAATCTTGCAACCAAAATACCAAAAATATCACGCCCAAACACAAAAACACTCAAAATCCTCTCCGCGTCTCCGCGTCTCTGCGTGAGATCATATCTTAATTACCACCATTTACCCGCATATTTAGCGTAGTAAGTCAAAATCAAACCAGTACCAGTCCACTAAAAACTGTTTAACTCTGTTCCTTTTTATAAAATTTTATATTTCAGTCAGGATTTTCTAGATGGGACGATGAACATTATAGAAAATTCTTAAAAAATATCACAGCTATGACTAAAAATAATTTATTTAGCCGTAAAAAACCACGGTTATTATTAGCATTGCTAAGTTTTGCGAGTTCTTATCTTTTACCTATTCTCCCATCAAAAGCGGAAAACATTTTTCTACCTTCTGATGCACCTTTGCAGTTAGATTTACTCACTTATACAACAGATAATATCATTACGGCTAAAACTATTCACCCCCAAAAATTAACAGTTCCCAGTTTATGGTGGGCCAAGGAAAACTCAGAAAATAACCTTTTAGAGAATTGGATAGTTTATCCAGCTTCACAGACAGAAACACCAAGAGCAGATTTAATTGTAAATCAGCAAATTTGGAGTGTATTAGACTATGTACAAAAGTATGTTTTTGTAAATCGTTTAGGTAGCATAGCCAGTCAATCTGGTTACAATATCCGAATTTTTAACTATCAAAAAGAACCTTTAGCAACTTACACCTGTAATTTTCCTCAAAACCCTTCTTCCTGTAGGCTTCAGATGAATAGTCAAAGCAAAGTTAGTTTTAGTTATTCCTTATAAAATCATGATTTTTTCATCTTCATAAATAAATCTGCATACTCTTGCATAACTACTGGAGATAAGGGGAGTAAAAATTCACTTTTGGCAAAAATTTCTGAATCAGTTAATAATAAGTTCTGTAACCGCTTATCAATATCCCCCGCGACAATTGTATTCTCAATAGGAGAATTACTTTTAGTTAATAAGGCAATTTGTTTAGATGTCTTGGGTTGTAAACAAAAATCTAGCCATTGATATGTTAAATTATCATTATTAACACCTCTGGGACTTACCCATAAATCAGCCCAAATTGCTGTTCCTGATTGGGGAACAATTGCGGCAAATCTTTGATAACGATTGATTACCGGAATAATATCACGAGACCAACCGACGGCTAACAAAGTATCTCCAGTAATTAATGGTTCTAGATAGTTTTTAGAATCATAAAATTTGACTTGTTGATTTAATGCTTGCAATTCTGCTGCTAAAGACGAGATTTGATTAAGATTTTCTGTATTATAAGATTTTCCTAATTTCTTCAAAACCAGACCAATTACTTCTCGAGGATGATTGAGTAAAGAAATTCGATTTTTTAATTCACTCCGCCATAAATCACTCCAATCTGTTGGTGGTTTCCAACCCAATTGTTGAAACTTTTCTTGATTATAAATAATTACTGTATTCCCCCAACGATAAGGAACAGCCCAAATTTTACCTTGTGGATCACGTTTAACTATTTGTTGCCATTTTTGATGTAAGTTAGCTAAATTTTTAATATTTGCTGTGTCCAATGGTTGAATTAATTTTTGGTCAATTGCTGCTTTTAACCAATAATCTCCTAATGTGACTAAATTGGCAGTTGGTGATTTTTCATTTTGATTAAATGGAATATAGCGAGTCCATTTTTGCTGATTATTGATTTGTGGTTGTTGCCAAGTTTGTAATAATTTAAATAAATCCTGAAGCTGATTAATTGGGGTAAATTTCAACTTTCCCCCTTCAGTTACTGTTTTCCGAAACTGATTAACTACCTGTCCAGGGATAGAGTCTTTTAATAAATGTACATTTAAAGGCGGTTTCTGATTTGTTCCGCATCCTGTGATGACTTGAGCAAATGCTAAGGTACTTGTACCCAATAAAAAAGATCGTCGGTCCATTGATTTTGCAGTGGGTGAATATAGCTATCCTAAATCATTTTTACCGTAAACTATCTCGATAGGCTTTTACAGCTTGACTTTGATGGGGTAATTGGACATATTGAGCTAAAATAGTTAAATCTAATTCAGGGAGAAATTCACTGCGGTTAATTAATTCATAACCTTCCTGACGTAAATGATATACAGCAAATTGATTATTTTGCCAAAACCAAACTTCGGGAATTGCTAAACCTTGATAAACAGATAATTTATCAATTCCTCCACTAGATAAAACAACTTCTATGGCAATATCGGGAACTTCTTTGATTTGTCCAAAACAGTAACATTCATCTGGTTCTAATCCTCTGGCTTTGATTTGTTTGCGAAATGTGGTAGAACCATAGCCTGTTAAATCAATATCCATCTCTAAGACGTAGATTTCGACTAAACGCGCAATTGTTTTTTTGTCTAATTCGTGTTTTTTAGATGGATTCATTAATTCTAAAGTGCCTTCTAGGTAAGTCATGCGTAACCCTGGAATATCATCTAGGGTAGCTCTGAGGGTTTCATATTGTTGCCAAGTCACATTATTGATGATGATGCGTTGTTCTTCAATGCTATCATCCAGTTGTGGGATAAGGTTGGTAATCATGGCGTTAGTCCATAAGATGGGGAATAAGGATAGAGGGTCAGATATTTTTAAGCGTAGCTCACTTTCTAATCAAATTTATAGATTATCGCTATATTAATTTCTATGAAAATTCAGTTATCCCCTGAGCAAAAAAGCTATGAAAAGTTAAATAATTCCTAAGTATAGTGAATATCGTCAGTAAAGTGAATAACATGGAGAAAATATTTTTCAATGCAGGTATTAAATGGAATCATTAGAAAAACAGATTCTCACATTAAGCGAGAAAGTTGATGCTATCTATGAAGTGATTGAAAGGCTTGATATGCGGCTATCTCAAGCTTTGTCTGATTCTTCTTTGCCGCAATTACCAGTCATGGAGCATTATCTCGAAAAGAAACAGTCAATGAAGCAGTTAAAAGAACTGAGGCATAAAGATATTTTGCTAGATGGTGTTGCAGAAATGAGCTATCAAACTATAGATAGAGAAATAACACCAGAAATCCAAATTCAACGGCTAACAACGCAATTAACTGCCGCATATCATCGAATTGCAGCCTTAGAAGAACAGTTACTCAGGCAGAGAGTTTATTAAATTGATTGATTGGTGCTAAGTTGCTCAAGTTGGGCTTCAATAGCTGCTAATAGTTGATTTTGTTGCCAATTTTGACTTAAAGAAGCAGCAATACAAGCCGCACCCGCACCAATACCTTCTTTGACAAAACCCTGTTCATAAGCCTGAAGTTGGGGGTATCGAGAATTAGCAAAACTCAATTGTGTAGCTAACAGGGGAGGAATACTATATTTGTCTAAACTCTGGGCTAAATCAACTGTCGCACCGGTGGGATCTTCTGCTACCCAACGGGTTGTACCGATGACAATTTCTGCGGGTTGCCAAAATAAAGAATATTTGTGGGCGATCGCTTGAATTAAAGCATAAACTGCTAACATTTGTGTACCTCCACCCAATAATACCCCACAACTCCGACTAGCGGCGATCGCCATTCCCGCTACCACCACCTGCATAGGATCACCGACCGCCGCCACCAGTTCTAAAGGATCAACTGAAGGGGGTATTTTTGCCAATCCAGCTTTTACCAAATCCCATTTTTGCTCATGATTACATACAGGATGACTACTGTTAACTTTACCGACAGCATCAATTCCCAAACCCGTTAAAATTGCCAAAGCCGTTGTTGTGCCACCGACAACACACTCGCTGAGAATTAAATACTTATGATCATTTAATTTAGAACTTAATTGAGAACCCCAAAGCAAACCTTGTGATAATAAATGTCTAACAACATCTATATCCATAGCCGCACCCTGACTTAAACACTTAGCCGCCGCACCACCTAAATCAATTAATGGCACAGGTGGAGTATGTAGTAATCCCGCATTAAACAAGTAAACAGGGATGTTTAAATTAGCTACCACCGCCCGCGAAATCAGCACAGGAGAAGCCCCCGAAGTCAAAGGTGGCAGAGGGTAATTGGGCTGATGTTCAGCACCGTAATAGAGAAATTCCGCATCAGCACAAGCCGTATATTGACGATCATTTGGAGTCAACCCAGCCGCAGAAATACCAGGAATTAAACCAGTTTCCGTAAATCCTAAAACACAAGCAAATATTGGCAAACTACCCCGATAGCGATGCAGCCATGCTTCACCCTGGGAAACTTGGGTATAAATATTAATCATAAAAATTCAAAATTTTGTACAATCTTCCTTCCTTCTTCCTTCTTCCTTCGTGTTCTTCGTTCCTATATCCCTCCGGTCCCGTCAGG
>JBAXRM010000005.1:0-60362 GCA_037131225.1 Nostocales cyanobacterium ELA583
ATTTTCAAACCCTTTTTTGTTCTTGGCTTTTATGTCTGGTTGACCTTGTTCTCCCAAATAAAAAAGTATTCAGCAACGCCTATTGTATTGTATTAAAATCATCCAAAGTCTTAGTGGTGCAGAAAACTGCATATTTAATTTTCGGAGATGTCTAATGACTCATAAATACTTGCTAGGGCTAATCATCTCAGTATAATTATAGGCTAATGTTTGGGTAAAAATTATTTCCCCAGACATGACTACTAACCATCTACCTTTTTTGCTAAATTGGGCGTATGTTGACTCAATTTCCAGAAGTGAAATCATGCCATTTGACATCAATCAACTCAATAATCTCGACTATAAAGAAGCTGAACCCTTGCTATCTGACTACATAAATTGTGTAGTCGAGGAGTTTACCAAATCTCCCGAAGGTGAAGCTTATACCCAAAAACACCCAGACTTCGGTGAATGGATTAGGACTTTCACAGAAATGTCTTACATCTACGAGGGATTCACTCTGCCTGAAATAACTAAGGCAAATGCAGAAACCGTGATGGAACATATCATACCCCGTAAGCTCACGTTGATGGAAAGATCAGAAGCAGATGATGCTATCTCTGAATTGGTTGCCTTTTGGAATTTCTTGAAGCGGGAGTATAAATTTCGTAGTGCCGAGGCAATTATAACCTACCTTGTTGGGATCGAAGGCAAGTTCACAGACTGGATGTTTGATCCTACGAAAGGAGGTATGGCAAAAAGCTTTATTATGGGAGGAATGCAAGCTGGATTTGACATGAGAACCCAGGAAGGACTACAAAACTTTCAAAAAGTTTATAACCAGCAAATTCTTTCAGAGAAACCAAAAAACTCTTTTTTTGAGCAATTAGGTAGGATGTTCACAGATGCTTCTTCTGAAGCAGGTATTCCCCTATCAAATCCCAAATCCTCTAAACAGAAGCCGAAAACCAATACAAAAGGATTTGAGTCACCGGACAAAAATAAGAAATCTAAGCGGAAAAAAGGTAATGGATTCTCGTAAACCCATCTTAGTTAAGAAAGAGTAAAATCAAATTAATAACCAAAAAAGTGGGGAATTATGTCAGATTTACGCGAAAAATTACAACAAAATCTCGATGAAGCAGAATGGGAGTGGTTAATTCCCCATGTCCAAAAAGATGCGGTGATTGTGGTAACAGAGAATTTGGATTTATTAGATGTGGCAGAAGCGATCGCTAGTGATAATATTCCTTCAGTGCAACATTGGATAGATGAGCAATTGTTAGCGAAACCTACAGTAGATCAAGTAGGAGAATGGAATCTTAACCGGAATAAGCGATTTAATGCTCTAATTGTTGAACCTTACGTCATCATCAAGGAAATAGCCACTGTTTAAAAAGGTAATTTATTTACCAATACAGAACCTACTAAAAATCCGATCTAATACTGATTCTGTGACTTCTTCACCGGTGATTTCTCCTAATGCTTGAATTGCTCCTCTTAAATCAATTGTCCAAAAATCTAAGGGTAATTTATCGGTGATTGTAAGTTGCACTTGGGCTAAATCGCCTTTTGCTTTTGTTAAAGCTGCTGCTTGTCTTTGATTAATTGCTAAATCCATATCAGCGGCTTGAACTTTTCCCTGTTGCACTATTTCTAAAATCGCTGTTTCTAAACTATCAATTCCTTGATTTATCGCTGCGGATGTGACGATTTTGGATTTTGGATTTTGGATTTTGGATTTAAGGTTTTCTGTTTCTGCTGATGAAATCAGATCAATTTTATTAATTACTAAAATTACGGGACGGTGTTTTACTTGTTCATAAATTTCTTGATCTGCGGGAGTCCAACCTGCACCAGCATCAATGGTAAATAATACCAAATCAGCGGCATTAGCAGCCCGACGAGATCGCTCTACACCAATTTTTTCTACCTGATCTACAGTTTCCCGAATCCCGGCTGTATCTAACACTTGGACGGGAATTCCCCCCACAACTAACTGCGATTCTACCACATCGCGGGTTGTTCCTGGTAAATCTGTGACAATAGCGCGATCGCTCTGACTCCAAGCATTTAATAAACTTGATTTTCCCACATTTGGCCGCCCCACTATTGCCACTTTTAAACCAGTTCGCAATAATTCACCTTGATCTTTTGTAGCTAATAATTTGCTAATTTCCGCCGTTACTTGATCAATATCTGCAATAATTCTTTGTTGGTCTAAAGGTGGTAAATCTTCTTCAAAATCAATTCTAGCTTCAATTTCTGCCAAGATATCTAAACAATTAGCTCGTAATTTGCGGATAGGTTGGGCTAATTTACCCTGTAATCCAGCTAAAGCCGTTTGAGCAGCTTGAGGTGATTTTGCTCCTACTAAATCTGCTATACTCTCCGCTTGGGTTAAGTCTAATCTGCCATTTAAAAATGCCCTTAATGTAAATTCTCCCGGTTGGGCTAATCTAGCGCCATTTTCTAAGCATAGTTGCAATACTTGTTGTACCGCCATAATTCCCCCATGACAATGGAACTCTACCACATCTTCACGGGTAAAAGAACGCGGGGCTTTCATGATCAATAATAAGGCTTCATCAACAATTTGCTTGGTTTGGGGTTGACGAATATAACCATAAAGAATGTGGTGACTTAACCAAACTTGTCGCCCTGGGGGATAAAATAGAGTTTGAGCGATCGCCATGGCCAGATCACCAGAAACCCGCACAATACCTACACTACCTTGTTGAGGGACAACAGCAGTAGCGATCGCCGCAATAGTTCCAGTGTTAGCTAATAATTCTGACATGAGGCATTTTTAATTATATGTTTATTCTTTTCCGACGATTGGAAATCGCCCAAGGCTAAACAATAGTAAAATTTATTTGTCAACTAAAAACATATTAGAGAGGAATTAATTGTGGAACAGAAAATTAACTGTGCTGAAGCCTGTGTTAACGGGTGTGTTTTAGGGGATAAATGTCCCAATATTGAGTTTAGAGAAGCAACTGCAAAATTTATTGAAGAAACTTCTTTAGACAAAATGCTGGAAATAGCAGAAGAAAGATTGCGGAAAAAAATATCAGAACCACCAAAATGGGTGTTTCCAGAAGATTCTTAAATGGAATTGGGATTAAGAAACTTAGATCAGGGAATAGGGAACAGAGCTAAAAAATGAATGAAATTAGATTAATTAGCAGCACAGTAGTGAAAGCAAAAGCCAAAGAATTGGGATTTCACGAAGTGGGTATTGCTGCTGTCAGTGATTTAGAGCCAACAGAGACACAAAAATTGCAAGATTGGCTAAAAATGGGTTATCACGCTGACATGGAATGGATGAAAAATCCCAAGCGTGAAGATATTACTTTAGTTATGCCAGAAGTGCGATCGCTCATATCTGTAGCTTTAAATTATTATACTCCCCATGAACGTCCCCAAGGTGATGAATACGGCAAAATTTCTCGTTATGCCTGGGGTCGAGATTATCATAGAGTTATCCACAAAAAGCTGAAAGAATTAGCTATTTGGCTAGAATCCCTGGGCGAAAATGTGAAAACGCGTTATTATGCAGATACAGGGCCAGTCCAAGACAAAGTTTGGGCGCAAAAAGCCGGTATTGGTTGGATTGCTAAAAACGGGAATGTGATTACCAGAAAATATGGTTCATGGGTATTTTTGGCAGAAATATTAACTAATATAGAACTAGAAAGCGATCGCCCATCCACTCAACACTGTGGAACCTGTACCCGTTGTCTGCAAGCTTGTCCTACAGGTGCAATCACTGAACCCTTTGTAGTAGATGCTAGTCGTTGCATTGCCTATCATACTATCGAAAATCGGGCAGAAGAATTACCATCAAAGATTACACCTCATTTACAAGGATGGGTAGCAGGTTGTGATATTTGTCAAGATGTTTGTCCTTGGAATCAACGATTTGCTCAAGCAACTGATGTCACTGATTTTCAGCCTTATCCTAGTAATTTAGCTCCCAAGCTGGTAGAATTAGCCGAAATATCAAATGAGGAGTGGGATAAAAGATTCACAGCATCAGCCTTGCGGCGCATTAAACCAGAAATGTTACGACGTAATGCTCGCGCTAATCTTGACAAATCCAGGCATAATAATGACCCAGAAAGTAATAATTTTTGATTTTGATGGAACGATTGCTGATACAGTAGATGCCCTTGTAACTATTGCCAATCGTTTAGCCCTAGAATTTGGATATGTTCCCATTAATTCTCAAGAATTAATCCTACTGAGAAATTTAACAGCCAGAGAAATCATTAAATATTCTGGTGTTTCCCTATTCAAAATTCCTTTTATGGTTAAAAAAGTTAAAGGAGAATTAAAACATAAAATTCCAGAATTAAAACCTATTGATGGAATTAACACCGCATTAATAGAACTCCATAATCAAGGTTATCACTTGGGAATTATTACTTCTAACTCTCAAGAAAATGTTAACGAATTTCTCAAATGTCATAATTTAGATTATTTATTTGACTTTATTTATTCAGGAATAACTATTTTCGGAAAAACCACAATTATTAATAATGTCCTCCGGCAAAAACAGTTTAAACCAGAAGCAGTAATTTATGTAGGAGATGAAACTAGAGATGTAGAATCTGCCAAAAAAGCAAATATCAAAGTGATTGCAGTCAGTTGGGGGTTTAATTCTGCCGAAGCCCTAGCCAAAGAAAAACCAGATTTTTTAATTAATCATCCTAGTGAATTAATGGATGTAATAAAAAGTTGCTAACTTACAATACTGTAGGATTCAGTTAAAAAAATTGTAAGTTAATTGGTAGGTTTCTTCTCGTAGGATACGAAGTGAAACTCAACAAATTTCCGAAGAATATTGAGTTTTATCTCTCAAACCAACCTACATAATGTCGTTATCAATAATAAAATCTGGATAGGGAATAATACTCCCTATTTACCAGAAATATCCTTTAATAAATTGATCCTAACCTACTAATTTTTGCCAACTCATTGCCCCAATAATAGCATCAGCAGTTAAACCATTTTGCTGTTGAAATTTCTTGATAGCTGCTTCCGTTTGAGAACCATAAATCCCATCGGGAGTAGCACCTACACGATATTGTAAATATTTGATAATCACACCACTAGCATGAGTTCCTTGAACAACTCGTTTCGCTAATATTTGATTGATAGCATCCCAGGTAGTATTACCTGCAATTCCTGTAGGTAATACTCCCACAATTTTCTGGAATTTTTCTGTTGCTGAAGATGTAGCAGGTCCCATACCATTATCTTCTACTAGGGGCTTATTATTTTTATCAGTAATTTTCAACCGATTTAAAGTCTGTTGTAGTCTCAGAATACTCTTGTCTTTATTGTATTCTCCATCTATAACAGTATTGGTAGGAACAGGAATAGGAATAGACACATTAACAGGAGAACTACTTGTTACTTTACCCGTTAAGCCGGCAACTATAGCATTAGCCATTGCTTCACCATCATATATTTGCATATCTTTGGCAGAATCAATGAAGCAACCTTCTATAAGAATTCCCGGCATATTTGTGTTTCTGAGAACATATAGATGTGAACCACTTTTAACACCGCGATTAAAAAAGCCTAATTTGACAATTTCATTTAATACAGATTGGGCAGTTTTTTTGCCAGCGTCGCTAATAGCAAATACTTCAGTCCCATTAGCTTGTCCATTAAAAGCATTAAAATGAATAGATACAAAAATATCTACTCGGTTACTATTGGCTTTCTCGCAACGACTACCTAAAGATTGATTTACTGTATTCGCGCTATTTGGTTTACAGGCAATTACTGTATGTCCTAAACTTTCCAATTTAGCTATAACCTTATTACCGACTTCCATTGTTAACTTATTTTCGGATTTAATTCCCTCTGCACCAGTATCAGGAGGACAGTTATGACCAATATCAATACCGTATTTCATCTTTATCTCCTTAATTGACTTTTCTAGTATTCCAATAATCTGCTACTTTTTCAGATCATGCCAAAAAGCATAGATATTATTTTAATCTCTAGGTAGATGTTCCCCCCATTAATCCCCAATAATGTTTAAGATCAGGGTAAAGAAATATTTCGTTATATAAGCGCATGAAACGCATTGTCTTGATTGCTGGGTTTGAATCGTTTAACGCGGACTTATACCGAAAAGCGGCTGATTTGGCTAATTCCCGCTGTCCAGAGTTGGATATTCGAGTTTTTAGCGATCGCAATATTACCACCAATAGCAGCGAAGTGGAAACAGCCCTCAAAAACGCAGATGTGTTTTTTGGTAGCTTACTCTTTGATTATGACCAAGTTGTATGGTTGCGGGAACGTATTGTTAATATCCCTATTCGTCTAGTCTTCGAGTCAGCACTAGAATTAATGAGTTTAACCAAAATCGGTGCATTCGCTATCGGTGACAAACCCGCAGGAATGCCCAAACCTATTAAATTCATTCTTGACAAATTCAGCAACGGTAAAGAAGAAGACAAACTCGCTGGTTATATCAGCTTCCTCAAAATTGGCCCCAAATTATTAAAATTCATCCCAGTTCAAAAAGTCCAAGACCTACGCAACTGGTTAATTATCTATGGTTACTGGAACGCCGGCGGTTCAGAAAACGTCGCTTCCCTATTTTGGATAATTGCGGAAAAATACTTAGATTTAAAAGTCGGAGATATACCACCACCCATCGAAACCCCCGACATGGGTTTATTACATCCCGACTATCAAGGATTTTTTACATCACCCAAAGCATACTTAGAATGGTATCAAAGAAGGGAACAGAAAGTAGGGGCGCAGGCCCTGCGCCCAATCATAGGTATTCTAATTTACCGAAAGCACGTTATTACTAAATTACCCTATATTCCCCAACTGATACGGTATTTTGAAAAAGCAGGGTTAACTCCCTTACCCATCTTTATCAACGGTGTCGAAGGTCATGTAGCCGTGCGTGATTGGATGACAAGTGACCACGAAACCCAACAACGTCAACAGGGAAATATTGAAACCCCTTCCCTTTCCTCAGAAGCAGTAAAAATTGATGCCATAGTTTCTACCATTGGTTTTCCCCTCGTAGGTGGTCCGGCTGGTTCAATGGCAGCAGGAAGACAAGTAGAAGTAGCTAAACGCATTCTTACCGCCAAAAATGTCCCTTATATTGTCGCTGCACCCTTATTAATTCAAGATATTCACTCTTGGACACGCCAAGGAGTAGGCGGTTTACAAAGTGTTGTATTATATGCTTTGCCAGAATTAGATGGCGCAATTGATACAATTCCTTTAGGTGGATTAGTTGGGGAACAAATTTATTTAGTTCCTGAACGAATACAGCGATTAACTAATAGAGTTAAAAGTTGGGTTTCCTTGCGACAAAAACCTATTTCCCAACGGAAAATTGCCATTATTTTATATGGTTTCCCTCCCGGTTATGGTGCAGTTGGAACTGCTGCATTATTAAACGTTCCCCGCAGTTTAATTAAATTACTAAATGCCCTCAAAGAACAGGGTTATACAGTTGGTGAAATTCCCGAAGATGGAGAAGAATTAATTCGTCAAATTAAAGAAGCAGATGAAAACCCCAATCTACCCAAAAGCGGAGAGGAAGTCATATCCCCCCTCGTTTACGGGGGGGTTAGGGGGGGTGCTACAGTCAATGCTAGAACATTAGAAAAATGGCTAGGATATCTTTTTACATCTCGCATTGAAAAACAATGGAAATATCTCACAGGTAGCGGGATAAAAACCTATGGTGATGAATTTAATATTGGTGGTGTGCAATTAGGAAATATCTGGATAGGTGTCCAACCACCATTGGGAATTCAAGGCGACCCTATGCGATTAATGTTTGAACGAGATCTAACACCACATCCCCAATATGCAGCTTATTATAAATGGTTACAAAATGATTTTCAAGCTGATGCAATTGTTCATTTTGGAATGCACGGAACTGTAGAATGGTTGCCAGGTTCACCATTAGGAAATACGGGTTATTCTTGGTCGGATATTCTCTTAGGAAATATGCCCAATCTCTACATCTATGCCGCAAATAATCCTTCAGAATCAATTTTAGCCAAACGTCGCGGTTATGGGGTATTAATTTCTCACAACGTCCCTCCCTATGGACGCGCTGGTTTATATAAGGAGTTGGTAAATTTACGCGATTTAATTGCAGAATATCGGGAAGATTCAGAAAAAAATTATCTGTTAAAGGAAGGGATTTGCAAGAAAATTGTTGATACTGGTTTGGAGGTGGATTGTCCTTTTGATGATGCGAAAAAGTTGGGTATTCCCTTTACACCGGAAAATGTGAGAATGTTCAGCAATCATGCTTTTGATCATTATTTGGTCAAGTTGTATGAATATCTGCAAGTTCTTGAAAATCGGCTTTTCTCTGCGGGGTTGCACGTTTTAGGTGAAGCACCTAATCAGGAGGAGTTATCTGGTTATTTGGATGCTTATTTTGGAGGAGAGAATGAACCACAAAGGAGCGAAGGACACGAAGGAAGAGGGGAAGAAGAAAGAGTAATTACGGATTTGTTAAATCAATCTACTGATGAGTTAACTAATCTTTTGCGGGGTTTAAATGGTGAGTTTATTCCTCCTGCACCTGGTGGTGACTTGTTAAGAGATGGTGCGGGGGTGTTACCGACTGGGAGGAATATTCACGCTTTAGATCCTTATAGGATGCCTTCTCCTGCTGCTTTTGAACGGGGTAAGGAAATTGCTCAGAAAATTATTGCTCAGTCTTTTGAGGAAAATAAGAAATACCCGGAAACTGTGGCGGTTTTATTATGGGGTTTGGATGCTATTAAAACTAAGGGTGAATCTTTGGGGATTCTGTTGGAATTAGTTGGTGCTGAACCTGTGAAGGAGGGAACGGGAAGAATTGTTAGATATGAGTTAAAACCTTTATCAGAAGTTGGACATCCGCGCATTGATGTGTTAGCAAATCTATCGGGTATTTTTCGAGATAGTTTTGTGAATATCATTGAATTGTTGGACGATTTATTTCAACGCGCTGCGGAAATTGATGAACCAGAGGAAATGAATTTCATTAGAAAACACGCGTTAGCTTTAAAAGCCCAAGGTGTGGAAAATTCTTCAGCGAGATTGTTTTCTAATCCTGCTGGTGATTTTGGTTCTTTGGTTAATGATAGAGTTGTAGATGGTAATTGGGAATCTGGGGAAGAGTTGGGGAATACTTGGGAAAGTCGCAATGTCTTTAGTTATGGTAGGAATGATAAAGGACAAGCTAGACCAGAAATATTGCAGACTTTATTAAAAACTAGCGATCGCATTGTTCAAGAAATAGATTCGGTAGAATATGGTTTAACTGATATTCAGGAATATTATGCCAATACTGGCGGTTTGAAAAAGGCCGCAGAAAAGCAAAGCGGTAAAAAGGTGACAGCCAGTTTTGTCGAAAGTTTTTCTAAGGACACCACACCGCGCAATTTAGATGATTTATTGCGAATGGAATACCGCACTAAGTTATTAAATCCTAAATGGGCTGACGCAATGGCTAATCAAGGTTCTGGTGGCGCTTTTGAAATTTCTCAACGCATGACGGCGTTAATTGGTTGGGGTGGTACTGCTGATTTTAAAGATGATTGGGTGTATGATCAAGCAGCGGAAACCTATGCTTTAGATGCAGAAATGGCAGAAAAATTACGCAAAGCCAATCCTGAAGCTTTTAAAAATATTGTCGGGAGAATGTTGGAAGCATCAGGACGCGGTTTATGGCAAGCTGATGGAGATAAGTTAGATAAACTACGTCAGTTGTATGAATTGAGTGATGAACAATTGGAAGGAGTAACCAATTAAAAATTAAAAAATGTAGGTTGGGTTAAACAACGTGCAACCCAACATATTTGTATTCACATTGAATTGACTTTGAGTACAATGTTTAGTTTTGTAAAAGCGAAAACCACTTATAATCTAGCAGATAAGCTAAAATATAAGAAGATGTATAAACACTGCACTAATTTACTGCCCGTAAATGTATAATAACCTATGAACTACGACATACAAGAAACCGAAAGTCCAAGGCTAGAAGTAGAATATTACGGTGCTGACTTTCCTGTTGATACGTTAGTGAGAAGGATGGAAGAAGAAGAATTTATTATTCCAGGCTTTCAGCGACAATATGTTTGGAAAGAAGAAGAAGCATCACGCTTTATTGAAACCTTATTACTTGGTCTTCCTAGTCCTTCACTCTTTCTTGCTAAAGATAAGTTTTCCAAAAAATATCTTGT
Organism: Nostocales cyanobacterium ELA583; assembly: GCA_037131225.1. Taxonomy (GTDB): domain Bacteria; phylum Cyanobacteriota; class Cyanobacteriia; order Cyanobacteriales; family Nostocaceae; genus Dolichospermum. The sequence continues at coordinate 10,227 of JBAXRM010000005.1, forward strand.
TATAGATGGACAACAACGCCTGAAAACTTTACAGTATTTCTTTCAAGAATCTTTTCCAGATGGGAAAATCTTTAAGCTAAAATGTGTAGTTCCACATTTAAATAATTTAACTTATTCCACATTGCCTGCATCCGAACGCCGTGATCTTGATAATGCAATTATTCATTGTATAATCATATCTGAAAATTATGATCCGCGGGGAATGTTTTATCTATTTGAACGACTTAATACTACTGGAACTCCCTTAAAACCACAGGAAATTCGCAATGCTATATATCATGGTTCTTTTAGCGAATTGCTGCAAGATTTATCAAAAAATGAAATCTGGAGAGAACTTTATGGTAAGAATGATATTCGGGCTGACGAACAAGAGCATATTTTAAGATTTTTAGCTCTACATTTCGATTTGGAAAATTATTCAGGTAATATGACGAATTTTCTCAATCAATTTATGTTAAAAAATAAAGATTTAGAGATGATTTCTGAAAATGAGATAAAAAATTTATTTTCCAACACAATAGGTTTTCTTAAAACTTGTATAGGCTCTAAAGTTTTTCATGAAAACAAATCATTTAACATTCTTTTTGATAGCGTCATGCTTATAACTTCTCAAGAGTCAGCAAAAGATTTGGAATGTTCAAATTTTCAAAAGTTTTACGAATTGCTAATTAATGACAAGCATTTCTGGTCATTTGCTAAACCCTCTAGCACAAGTAGAAAAAATCTAATAACTAGGCTAGAGTATGTTGGAGAGCTTTATAGAAATACGCACTTATGAATCCATCTATATTAGCTCATCGTCAGAGAATAGATAATCTATTTAAAAAAGGTGCGTCTTTCACAGAACCTGAAATTCAAAGTGAATGGTCAAAATATCTATGTATCTTAGTATCAGGATTCATTGAGGAATCTTTGAGGATTTTATTAGAAAAATATTGTGAAAACAAAGCTTCACCAAACATTCAACAATTTGTCACAAAACAGATAGGAAGTATAACAAACTGTAAAACAGAGAAAATTAGACAAATATTGAGCGAATTTAGCTCCAATTGGGAAAGCGAGTTTACTAACAAAATTAAAGAGGAGAGCAAAATAGATGGTGAAATAAAAAACGCTATAGATAATGTGATTATTAATCGTCACAAAATAGCTCATGGTAAAAGTATAGGGATGAGCTACCACAATATATCGAACTACTATAAGAATGTCAAAAAGGCTGTAGAAATTTTGGAAGAAATAATCCAATAACTATCGTATTAAAGCTAATGCTGATCATACTTTCAATCGTTCTCAATCACTTACTCAAAACTTTCATATTTAGGTAAGGTTATAAAAAACCTATCTACAACCTTGAAATTTTCCTACAAATCATGGATAATACAATGTAACAACCAAATAAACCTTAGCACTCACAAGGGTTGAGTGCTAATTTCTAACTTAATCTTGAAACTGATGTAGTAGGCAAAAAATCTCCTTTTTCTAAATGTAGTTAACGGACTTTTCCGTGATAGGTTCTTGCCAAAAATTTCAGTTTCTCGGCATTGATGAATTCATTAGGAGGACTAGAATGATTAAATACAGCTTCAATCTGGTAGGTGTATCTCCTGTTTTGCATTTTTTCAATCACCAACAACAGAGTTTAGTCCAACCACAGTACCAAGGCATAGAATATCTAGGAACTCATACTTGCACCTTAGATGCCTTTCTAGCATCTATAGAACCAATTCCTGTAAAATGGGGTTGGAACTTAGATCATGTAGTAGATACAGTGATTGAATTCTGGATGAATAACGCTGAGAGTGTTAACTATTGGAAATCCCGGTTAAACGATGCCGGACATGATAGTTTACTCGTAGCTAGAGTTGCAGACATAAACTCTTTATCAGGGGAACTGGAATCACTACTGTGCAAAAACTTGTAATCGATCCCTAAGAGGGATGGCGCGAAACAAAAAAGGGTAGGTATCAAACCCACCCCATAATCACAAATTAATTACCAATTATCGGCGCACTCAAAGAAACATCTTGCAGTACTTTGTTGGCTGCTAGACTTGTGACAGAATCACGCAATCTGGCTGTTAATTGCACAGTTGTCGCGTCATACATTTGCGTTAACAACTTAGGATAAAAACCAACACCAATAATAGGTATCAACAAACAAGCAATGATAAAGACTTCACGAGGTTCAGCATCTATTAAAGCTTGGTGAGAAACTAACTCTTCGTTTTCTTGTCCGTAGAAAATCTCGCGTAACATTGATAGTAAATAAATTGGCGTTAAAATCACACCAACAGCCATTAAGAAAATGACAATAACTTTGAATGTTGGGTTATAAGCATCGCTAGTCGCAAAGCCCACAAATACCATTAACTCCGCCACAAAACCACTCATGCCTGGTAATGCTAAAGAAGCCATAGAACAAGTTGTAAACATAGCGAAAATCTTCGGCATCTTCTTACCAACACCACCCATTTCATCTAACATGAGAGTGTGTGTGCGATCGTAAGTTGCACCGACTAAAAAGAACAAACTTGCCCCAATTAATCCGTGAGAAACCATTTGTAAAACTGCCCCACTTAACCCCAAATCGGTGAAAGAGGCAATACCAATGAGAACAAAGCCCATGTGAGAAATTGAAGAGTAGGCAATTTTCCGTTTTAAGTTCCTCTGGGCAAAGGATGTTAAAGCCGCATAGATGATATTTACTACCCCCAAAACCACCAACGCCGGGGCAAAATAAACGTGAGCATCAGGCAGCATTTGGGCATTCATGCGAATTAAGGCATAACCACCCATTTTTAACAAAATCCCTGCTAGTAACATATGCACGGGGGCTGTAGCCTCACCATGGGCATCTGGTAGCCAGGTATGGAGGGGAATGATAGGTAATTTAACAGCGTAGGCAATTAGGAAGCCAGCGTAGAGTAAAAGTTGTAAATTCAGGGCGTAGTCTTTCAAGGCGAGCGATCGCATATCGAAAGTTATCGTATCGCCATAGAACCCCATTGTCAAGGAAGATAGCAAAATAAACAGCGAACCACCAGCAGTGTATAAAATAAATTTAGTCGCTGCATATTGACGCTTTTTCCCTCCCCAAATTGACAGCAGGAAGTAGATTGGCACAAGTTCCAATTCCCACACCAGGAAAAATAACAGCATATCCTGGACAGCGAAAACCGCAATTTGACCACCATACATAGCCAAAATGAGGAAATAAAATAATTTCGGCTTGAGTGTGACAGGCCAAGCTGCTAAAATTGCCAGCGTGCTAATAAATCCGGTTAAAAGCACCAGAGGCATGGACAAGCCATCAACCCCTAGTGACCAATTTAAACCCAATTGAGGAACCCAGGGATAACTCTCCACCAGTTGCAAATCGGGATTAGAGAAATCGTAGCCAGTATAAAAAGCGCAGACAATCAGGATGAAATCTATTAGCCCGACAATAAGGGAATACCAGCGTACCGTTTTGCCGTCTTTATCTGGGATGATCGGAAGTAGCAAAGATGCGGCTATGGGGAATAAAATAATCGTCGTTAACCACGGGAAATTAGCTATATTCATCAGAATTAATCTGTTATTAAAATCATGTTTGGCAATAAGTCACTATCCCATCTTAATGCGGGTTCGATTTTTGCCACTCATTCTTTTAAAAAAACGTCAACCGAATCTACCATTAATATAAGCTTTGGTATCTTCCTGCTGAGGATGACTAAAAATTAATTCTGTTGAGTTGTACTCTACTAAATACCCACTCCGGCCACCTGTTTGGGAGGCTTGGACGTTAAAAAACGCGGTTTTATCAGATACTCGTGATGCTTGCTGCATATTGTGAGTAACTATGACGATGGTATATTGCTGTTTGAGTTCGTGAATTAGTTCTTCAACCCGTGCAGTCGAGATAGGATCAAGAGCAGAACAGGGTTCATCCATGAGGATAACTTCTGGTTGGACAGCGATCGCTCGAGCAATACATAAACGCTGTTGTTGTCCACCAGATAAAGATAAACCACTTTGTTTTAATTTATCCTTCACCTCATCCCATAAAGCCGCTTGTCGCAAACTCCGTTCCACCAACTCATTCATATCACCCGTATAACCATTAATTCTGGCACCAAAAGCAATATTTTCATAAATTGACTTGGGGAATGGGTTTGGCTTTTGAAACACCATGCCAATGCGTCTTCGCACCTCTACAGCATCAATATCAGGTGCATAGAGATTTTTATCATAGAAATAAACCTTACCTTCGGCTCTAAATGATTCAATTAAATCATTTAGACGGTTATAACATCGCAATAATGTACTTTTACCACATCCAGAGGGTCCGATAAAAGCCGTAACCTGATTTTTGGGAATATCTAGCCAAACATTCTGTAGAGCTAAAAAATTGCCATAATAGATGTTCAGGTTTTCCGTGCGTAAAACCGATTCCGTCCCATTGTTCGTGCTAATTGCAGCATTCATAAATATTTTAGAGACTTCCAGGTTAAAAAATATCCCAAAATTTCTTGTAGTGCGGGCATCTTGCCCGCTAATAATACAAGGAGAGGCAAGATACCATCGGATAGCGTTCGCGAAGCGTCCCGGAGGGAACTAGGGGCATAAGTTTCAGTTTTGTGGACTAAACCTTTTGTTTAGTAACCCAGCGAGCAATAATACTCGTAATTAACACCATCAGTACAAGAATTAAAGATGCAGCCCAAGCTAGAGATTGCCAGGTTTGATAGGGAGAAGTAGCAAAGTTGTAAACTAAGACTGCTAAAGAAGCAGTCGGTTTGAGAATGCTATCTGGCCAGAAAGAAGAGAAAAGAGCCGTAAATAGTAATGGGGCTGTTTCTCCAGCAGCACGAGCGATCGCCAAAGTAGAACCAGTCACAATTGCGGGTAATGCAGCCGGCAATACCACCAGTGTCACAGTTTGCAAATTACTTGCACCTAGTCCAATAGATGCTTGTCGCAAATCTTCAGATACTAATTGCAAAGCTTCGTCTGTGGTTTTCACAATAATGGGTAACATCAAAATTGCTAGAGCAAATCCACCTCCCAGGGCTGAGTAAGAGCCTAAATTCAGCTTTACTAAGGTTAAAACCACAATTCCGTAGGCAAACACCCCAGCAATAATCGAGGGTACACCACTGAGAACATTAGTAGCAAAACGTATCCATCTAGCAATTTTTTGGGAACTAAATTCAGTTAAATAAATTGCTGCCAACACACCAAAAGGAACGCTAATTACAGCCGCAATTCCTACCATCAATAATGTTCCCAAGATGGCGTTACCAAAACCGCCGTTTTTGCCAAAAGGAGATGGTGGCAACTGAGTAAAAACATTGAGATTTAAACTACTAAATCCTCTAATGACTACATAATAAAGCACTGCCAATAAAGGAATAAGTGCCAATACTCCACAGATAAAAGCTAATACAGTCATTGCTGTATTAAACAATGTTCGACCAGAGGAAGGGGAATGAGTCAAGCTTCCTTGAGGAAAAGAAGAAGTCATAATTTAACCTGTTAATATATTATAGCCTCTGCACCCGCGTTACAATAACCTCTGCTAAAGTATTGACTATCATGGTTAATACAAATAAAACTAAAGCTGCATACATTAAAGCCGCAACTTGTAAGCCATTAGCTTCAGCAAACTGATTTGCCAATAAAGAAGAAATCGTATTTGCTGGTGCTAGTAAAGAGATATTAATGTTATTGGCATTACCTATTAACATTGTCACAGCCATTGTTTCACCCATTGCTCTACCAAGTGCCAACATTACCGCACTGACAATACCGGAAAAAGCGGCGGGGATGAGAACTTGAAAAATTGTTTCCCAACGGGTTGCACCGACTCCCAAAGCCGCTTGACGCAAACTTGAAGGTAGAGAAACCAAAGCATCACGAGAAATAGCTGTGATAATTGGCAAAGTCATAATTGCTAAAATCACTCCTGCTGGTAACATTCCTGGTCCTGTGGGTGCAGAACTAAAAATTGGCAACCAACCCAGGTAATTATGCAGCCATTTTCCCAAATTAGTTAAAATCGGGACTAAAACAAAAATTCCCCAAACTCCATATACAACACTGGGAATAGCAGCCAGTAATTCTACTAAAAATACTAGGACTAACTGCACTTGAGAGGGCAGAAAATTCTCACTCAATAAAAGCGCTGTTCCTACACCAATCGGGACTGCTAAAATTAGTCCAATCAAAGAACTCATTAAAGTTCCGTAAATCGCAGGTAGCACCCCATATTCATCCTTAACAGGATTCCAACTGCTGGTAATTAAGAAATTAAACCCGAATTTTTGGATAGCAGGCCAAGCGGCAATAGTAACTTGTACAGTAATCCATAATAACGTACCAGCGATCGCTAGGGCAAAAATTCGAGTTAACCAAATAAAGCTCTGATCTAGGTTTCTATCTATTTCAGAGCGATTTTTCATCGTTGATGGTGTTTCTGGAAAATTTGTAGCCATAAATCAGGAGTCACTGAGTTAGGAGTTAATGAACCACGAAGGCGCGTTCGCTCAAGCGTCTCGATAGCTTGCGTGGCGACGCAGGAGCCATAGAGATAGGACACGAAGGAAGAGGGAAGAAGGAAGGAAATATCAAGAATTTACTTGCCAGTTTTAGGAGTAGCACCAACAGAAATCTGATAATCAGGACTGATTTGATCAGCCACTGCTGCAACTTTGGCAATTACATTAGCTGGTAAAGGCACATATCCTAATTGACTAGCTATTTTTTGTCCATCTGTCAAAGCGTATTCAATGGTTATTTCCATTGCTTTAGCTTTAGCAGCATCAGCATATTTTTTATAAGCTAAAATCCAAGTGTAAGTAACGATGGGATAGGAATCCGCACCTTCAGGATCGGAAATAAAAGCGCGCAGATTTTCTGGTAGAGTTACTGATTCTAAGGTTTTAGCTGATGATTCTGGGGAAGCTGAAACAAACTTTTTGGCTTTATTTTCTAAAGATGCAAATTTGAGCTTACTTTCTTTAGCGTAGACATATTCAACATAACCAATAGAACCTGGACTTTGTTGGATTTGGGCGGTAACACCTTCATTGCCTTTAGCACCAATTCCTACAGGCCATTTGACATTTTTCCCTTCACCTACTTTAGTTTTCCATTCCGGGCTAATGGCACTTAGATGTTTGGTGAAAACGCCTGTAGTCCCGCTACCATCAGCGCGATAAATAACTTTAATTTCCTGTTTTGGCAATTTTGCGCCGGGATTAGCTTTAGCGATCGCCGGATCATCCCAAAATTTTATTTTACCTAATAAAATATCAATGTAAACTGCTCGTGGTAGCTTAAGCTCAGGAACATCTGGCAAATTATAAGCTAGGACAATACTACCAGCAGTTACAGGCAATAATAACACCCCTTTATCTGCGGGTACTTTTTGAATTTCTTCATCTTTCATCGCTACATCACTAGCGCCAAAATCTACCGTTCCTTTGGTAAACTGCTCAACCCCAGCACCACTACCCACAGACTGATAATTAACTTTCAAATTGGGATATTTTTTATTTAACTCTGTAAACCATGTTTGATAAAGTGGTGCAGGAAAAGAAGCCCCCGCGCCTACTAACTCAACATTACCATTTAGTTTTGTAGAGGTATTTGTAGTTTTATCAGGAGATTCGCTAGTGTTTTGATTAGTAGAGCTAGTTTCTCCACAGGCAGACAAACTAATTGCCAGTGCTAATACACATATTGAGGTTGTAAGACGGTAATTTTTCATTGTATTTAGACGTAATGATATTAGTATTAATTTTTAGCTAAACATCTCTAACATACCTCTAAAAGATTTTTTTAGCTCAAACAGTAGGTAAAGAAACTAAAAAATCCATATTTATAGAATTTACACAGCGGACAAATTACACGCCTTAATAAATTATAGCTTTTTTTTGGATTTGATTAATAATGGTATTGATGAAAAATGGCCTAGTAGTGTACAGTTTTACCTTAGCGGTACTAAATTCGGGCAAAAATGTGATTTATTTTTGCGCTGATCTCAATCACTACTTTTTTGAGTATTTATACTTATTGTAAAAATGAGCTACTTCCCTAAAAATCCACCCAATCGAGCAATCCAATTTACAGCTTCAGCCAGTGTCGGTGGTGTGGGATGAGGATAAAGTTGGTGGTGTATGGTCGCTTTTAGAGGCTACGAACCTGTAATCATTTGTACTTCTGAAGAACTGATAGAGAGGTAAAATTTATGTGGGAAGATCCAATTGTGGCAGAAATTCGTCAAACTAGGGAAGCACATTCTCGACAATTGAACTACGATTTAAAGGCAATTTATCAAGATTTAAAAGCACAAGAAAAGAAAAGCAAGAGACAATTTGTGTCTTATACTCCCAAAAAGATTAGTTTAGTATAATCGCTTTTGTCTAGCCGATGACTCCGGGGAAGGTAGTTCCGGCACTATATCTCATTAATCCAATGTTGAATAACATTGAGTAAGTTTGATTGATTGGGAAAACCTTTTAATGGTGCGTCTAGAGGTTGTTCTGTGATAAAGGCAATGTGTAAAACATCTGTTAGTTTATTGCAGAATTTGATCATTTCTTGATTTGGTTCGCAGTTGTTGATAATTAAGGCTAGGTTTTCGGTTTGTAGATGTTTTTTTATTTGGGGAATTTTGCTTTTTAGTTGAGGTGCGTTGTTTACTTGGGGAATTTCTGGATTTTCGGGACAAGCTGTAAAGTAAATTTGGTTGCAAATTTCTTGAGATATTTCTATGATGTCTGTTTCATCTTGAAGGGTTTTTAGGTTGAGGGTAAGGGGATATGTTTTTTCTGTAGGTTGGAGTTGGGAAAGGTGGGAATGAGTATCTGTAAATTGGTTTTCTAGGTTTTTAATTGTGGGTGAGTTACCGTGCCAAGCGCGGTAAAATTCAGGATATGTCATATTTTTGGCGCAATGCCAAATATCTTCCTGAGATCCTTTCTTATATGTATATGTTAAATTGGGGTTGAAGATTTTTGTAGGGATTTTATCAATGTTTAAAATTCCCCATAACTTTTTAGAAAACCCTAACTGCATATCACAAGGAAACCATTTACTCAAAACTTCAGTAGCTGTGACATTACCAGGATCAATAATTAATAAAAGATCAGCTACCGTGTACATCATACTTTCGCTAGTGTAAGTATCCAATAACATAGTAAGTGCATTAATAGCAGTAATATTACGGGTATTAACAGCAATTTCTTCTAATGTACGAAATGCACATTTCCATGTATCAAGATCGTCAAAGTGTGGTGATAAATTAACGATACATTCAATTACTTTATCATTACCAATGCCAACTTTTTTAAACGTCCTCATTAAACTTCTAGACTTAATCTCATCCTCACTATTGTTAAGAAAATTAACTAATATACCAATAGCTTCTGGATTACCAGGATCAGCAATAACAAGACTTTGAGCTATTTCTTCACTAATTTTTTCATCAAGATTATTTTTAAGTATATTACTTAAAGCAGAAATAACTTTAGGATGTCCAACACCTATTTTTGCCAAAATATTAGTAATTCTGCCAATAGTTTCGCTTTCTTGAATAGAAGACAGTAAATGAATGAGTTTATTAATAATGATCAAATTATCAACACCTACTGATATTAATGCTTGCTTTGCATGATCCCGATAAGTTATTTCTATATCATCATTTATTTTCTTACCAGTAAAGAAATCTCGGTTAACTCCTGCTATTTCACCACCATTACAAAGTAAATCAATTAAAATATCAATTACTTCTGTATTATTGGATTCTACTTGAGTAATAATTTCTGCTGCTGCTCCACGCACTGCTTCATTATTAGATTGTAGTTTATTTCTCAATTTAGAAATTACCACTGAGTTATTAACGGCAATTTTTTTGAGTAATTCAATGGCATTATCATAAGTACATCTTGCATCAATATTCCAATATGATACACTCAGGATAGTTTTAATTGCTTCTAAATTACCAGGATCAATTTTATAAAGACTTTCAGCCGCTATGAAATCAAGATCATTTTTATTATGTAATATTCTTAGACGATTCAATTTTTTCTTAAAGTGATTAACATCTTCTTCTGAATCAGAATCTGGTGAATTAGCAATTTCATCATCAAGAGTAGTGCATATTACTTTAAGTAAAGCATTAATAGCTTCTGAATTGCCAAAAGCAATACTTCCTAAAATCCTTGCAGCTTCTTCACGAGTTGACCAATCTTTACCTTTTTGTAATAGATAAATTAGTACAGTAATAGCATAATGATGTCCTGGTTCAATTAAACCTAAAGTCTCAACATCTAGGAAAGAGATTGTTTTTGTGATTTCTCGTTTTTCGTCAATTAAGATTTCCAGAAATTCAACTGCTAAATTACTATTTGTTTTTAGTAAAGCTTTACGAGCAAAATTTTGAATATATAGAGGAAAATCTTGCCATTTCTTATCTTTCTCATTAAAATCACCAACTGCCCAAGAAGAAATTAACCATACAATACCTTCTGCAATACTACAGTTTTTATATTCAGTAATTATATTTGATGCAAGGATAATTGCTTGATACCAATAAAAATTATCACAATTATCCTGAAAATCAAATAATGTCTTAATAAATTCCTCTTTTTGATTTTGATATGCTTGTCCTCCATTTTTATTGCCAAACCATAATAAAATTACTTCCTTCCATTTAGCTTCAAAAACCCGATAAACACCCTCCTCTGGATTATCAGAAACATGATTTAAAAAATAACGCCAATCATCAATCACTAAAGCTGCAAAATATTCCTGAAAATTAGGATGAAAGAAAGCATAAACATCTTCATCATTTACAGTATCCCTATCTACCTGATTTAACCAACCTACTTCACAAGCTAAATTAAATAACTTTTCATCCCCCATTGCTTTTACAGCAAAACTTCTTTTTAATCTAAATCTCAAATCACTATTAATTCCCGCTAAAGCTAATTTACCTAATGCTTGATGTAATTCCTGTTTCAATTCATAAGATTTGATTAAATCAGGAACTAATTCTGGTTTCCACTTATAAAAATAACGAGTAAAAAGTTCATAGAATTGAGCTTTAGTTTCTGGTAATTCTCCCTCGTCATTTTGATCAAAAATCTGACACAATAAACATAATCTTAAAGGATTAGTTACTAAATCTCTAATCCTTTCTTTTCCTTCTTCCTGCAATTGTGCAATTAATTTTTCACCACCATTGATATTATTAGCAACTTGAAACCATTCCGCAACAAATGTATTTATTTGTTCAGGGTTAAATTCTTGAGTTTTAAAAGTATTAAACCCAGGTAAAATATTATTATTTACAGTAGCATCCCAAACATTTAACCGACAAGTTAAAATAACTCGTGCTTGTCCTAACCAACTTGTCAATTCTTGAGAAATTTTATTTAATGCTTGTATGGGTGAAGATTCTCCCATTTCATCAACACCATCTAACAACAGATAAAAATTACCTTGATAAAATTCTGTTTGTAGTTGTGCTTCTATTTCTGAAGTAGGAACAATATTTATTAACCTAATAGCATCAGGTAGCCATTTTTTCAGAATATAATCTGCTAATGTCATACCTTGTAAGCTACCAAGAGAAATAAAAATTGGTAATTTCTGATTTTTATCTTTGATGTCTGAAGCAATAGCATTTAATAAAGTGGTTTTACCTGCTCCCGGTTCTCCCACTATAGCAATATGTTTATTTTTTCCTTGATAACCTTTATTAATGACCTCCTGTAAAAAATCTGGATGTTGATATGTTTTAGTAATGACTTCTGATTCTAACTGATAAATCTCTTTTCTTTCAACATTTTCATTTCGTCGTTGTTGCTGTTTCCGTTCAACTAACCCCAATGGTACATGAACATTTACCTCATATCCCATTGCTGATGCTTTACGTCTAATGCGTTGTTGTTCCTGCTGTTCTTCTAACATTTTGTGGCAAACTTGCACCCAGTTAATGTTAGTATCATCTTTTGCTGTATTTTCAACTTGAGGATACAACTCACTAGCATCAACAATCTCTGTTAATTGAATATCTAAAGCACGCGCAACAGCTTCTATAGTTTTCCTTTCTTTATTTTCTCCACGGACAAGAGAATTAATAGTATCAATACTAATTTCTGCTACTTTCGCCAATTTATCACGATTGTAGCCTTTATCTCGCATCTTTTGTTCAATTAAAATTCGACCTTCAGGTTTGACAGAAAAACCGCGTTTACGTTGTTTATTCATAGGTAGATACTCGACTTAATCATTAACTGTTACTACTTTAACCAATTTCATCCCCGTTGGGAAGTGGAGATAAAGGAAGATAAAGGAGTTAATATCTTCCCTTATTTTCCCTGTACAGAGCTAATTTATCTCCTTATGCTGTAATGAACGGTTAAGGAAAAAGCGTTATGAATACTCAAAAACAACTAAATCAAATCTTTCAAAGTGATGAAAATAAATATAAAGTTGGTACTCTCAAAGAGAAAATTCGTTTTCTAGATCCTGATCATACACAAAGACGTAAACAGCAACGAGCAATTAATGAAACAATGATGAAAATTGCTCTCTTATATGGGGAAAAGGATTTTCATGGTAACGATATTAGAGTTACCATACTAGATAAAAACTTGCGAAATACTATTTATGCAAAATTTATAGATAAACTGCGTGGTTTACGAGTTATCTGGAAAGGAGAACTTCAAAATCCAGAAATTATTACTGTATTATGGAATTTTGAAACAAAAGCAATAAATCGCAGGTAAACAACACATTTATTTTGGCCAAACGATGGTACTAATGACCAAATATCAGCCTAAAAAATTTCATACAGAGAAGGGGGGAAGTAGTACCACCGTGAAATCAAAAATCAAAAATTAATTGCCCGAATTATCACCCCAATAAAACTAACTAAGCCAATTACAAGTAAAGCCACCCCGATAATTTCCGCACTGTGAGAGGTTTCGTAGGTATAGCGATTATTTTGAATTTCTTTGAGTAACCTGCGGTGTTCTCTCAACCCTAAAACCATTCCCAACATTCCTGTAACAATAAAAGACAGTCCCACAATCACCGAAAATCTGACTGGGTTAAGATGATTACTCAGACGAGTATTTTCAATTGCTCTAACAATGGTGGGGATACCAAAACCAAAACCAATTAAGGAAAGACAGGTGCGTATCCACGCCATTAATGTGCGATCTGCTGCTGCTCGACTGCGGTATTTAGCTAGTTCTGTCCGATCTTCTGCTAAGTCGTTGGTAGACAACTGTTCCGATGTTTCCGATTTGATAAGTGGCTGATTCATTGTGGTAAGATGTGCCTGTAAATTACCTCTGAATAATTACTTTTATTGTGGTTTATTGAGTTCTTGATTCAGAAAATAATTGAGGAAAGTTCTAATTAAGGCAACAATTCCTAGTTTTCCTAGAGACTCAAAGGTTGAATGGTAGGTTGTAGACAGAATATCTGCTCCTAATTGAAATTCTAATGCCAGCACTAGCCAAATTCCAAAGTTAAGCCGGATTTGCAGAAATCGGTTTTGACTATGATAATGATTTAGAGAAATTGCTATTTTTCCGCTTTTTAATACACCCAATAAAATACAAAAAACAGAAATAGATTCTAGTAAAAATTTCAGCAAAGTCACAACAAATGATAACCCGCTCTCTAGCTGTTCAAATAATGCCATAATTTAGCTTTTTTCACGCTCCAGGCATAGAGATTAATTACAATAGCCTTAGTGAATCAAAGTATTAAATTGGAAAATATCAAATCTCAAACTTTGCGTCTTTGCTCCTTTGTGTCTTTGCGCGAAACATAATTTATACCGCCATTATGTAACGGAAAAAACCGCATTTAGTTAGGTTGTTGCTCTAATTTGCGTTTATTCCAACTTGAGTAAAAACTACCTAGAATTGCTCCTAAAATTACATAGGCTATGAGTGTGGGAATTACCTTTTGTTCTACGTTATTCAAAATGGCGATAAACAAGGCTAAACCAACATTACGAGCAATACAGGAAATTGCTAAAATCGGTTGTGTATCATCATTGTTACCTCCTAAACTGTGTCCTATTGCTAAGGAGGCAATTACTATGATGGTAATAACAACCATTGGTAATCCCCAAACTTTGAAAAATAGAGGAATCCCTAAAATACCAGCCAAAACAACCAGTACGAAAAAAAGACTATTAGCAATAAAATTTAAAGGTTGAGCGATATTTTCAGCAAATTTAGGCACAAACTTTTGCAGTAAAAGACCGATACTGACAGGCAATAACTGTACCATGATCACTTGTCGGGTAACTTCTAAAATTGTCACTTTTTCTGAAATATTCTCAAATAGGGTGACAAAAATTTCCAAGGTAATAGGAGTAACGCAGACTGCAAGTATAGCGAGAGTTAGCTGAAAACTCGCTGAGTAGGAAAATCTACATCCAGCCATTTGCGCTCGTTTTGTGGTCAGAGGCGCACCTGGAGAAGCCGCTAACAAGGCTAATCCTGTCATTACTTCGGGGGGTAAGTTAAACAGTTTTAGCAGCAGGATAACCACTACAGGAACTAGCACTACAACGGCTAAAAGCGCCCGGAATAGTAAACCAGGTTTTCGCCATAGGGAAAGCATTTCTTCAAAACAAAGATTGCATCCTATGGCTAACATTAAAGAAAAAATCGTGATTTTAACGAAAATTAACAGTAAAGGATGGTGCATGGCTTGTAAAATTTTTCAAGCATAAACAAATAATATCTCTGAATTCAGCAATGTATTACTATCCTTGGTAATAGATATCTTGGAAATATGAATTGTGGTAATTGCTACTTATGTATGTAAACTGAAAAATTACATAAAATATCTCTAATTTTTTACTGTTGAAGATAATAATTAAATCTGGTTCGCAGTTGTTCAATTGTTAAATCTTGCGTCCAATATTCTATTAAAGCATGACCAAATGCCCAAGCGTTGCGATCTGGTGTAGAAGGGTTTTCTAACAATAATGGCCATAGGGATAATAAATCAAAGTTACGGGATTTGGAATTGTCTGTATTTAATAGGGGAAAAAGTTCATAAGCCATTTGTAATTTACCAATAACTATGGGTAATTGTTCAATGGGAATTTGTTCTGCGAGTAAATAAGCCAGCGCCGGAGAACCTGTTGATAATGTGGAAATAAATTGCAAAGCTGGACTTTTTAAAAGTGCGGCAATTCCTTGAGTGGTTGTCATCTGAAATATGTAATGGTCAATAATCTTAGCTGCGGCAAATGTGCGGGTTTCTAAATTACGGATAAAACGAGTTAACCGCAATTGTTTAGCAGGGTCTATGGCTGCTAATAGTCCTGAAGATACGGCTTCTATATTCCAAGAATTTCGATTAGTTTTCGGATCATTTGTAACAACAGGTAAAACTAAATTAGAGAAATTTCCTAATAGTTGTTGGCGATATTCTGTAGCTTCTCGAATAGAAATCTCTTTGGGCTTTTCTCCTCTTTCCCAATCATAAGGAGGTTGCCATTCACGGATAGGACGCAAACGATCTACTTGAGTTACAATGGTAATAATCGGTAAATCTGCCACTTCTGATTTTACATCTTGGAGAAAATCTACATCCATTTGTAAAGCTGGATCTAGTGCTGGAGTAACTAATAATAATAAATCAGCATTAATAGCATAATCAATGACTAAATCTCGCAAATCTTCCCGTTTTACCTGTTCATAACCGGGAGTATCCCAAAGGTTGAGAATTTCCCCATTTTCCGTTTCCCAATTATAATTTTGAATTGTATCTGTACTGGGTAAAACGTCAACAGCAGCTAGTTCATTTTGGAAAAGAGTATTAATTAAACTACTTTTACCTGCACCTGTGCGCCCAATAATGAGAATATTTACGGGTTTTTGGGCAACGATTTCTGGGGGTTCAGCTTGGGTGAGAATGTCCCGCAGGGTTTGGGTTTTAACTTGGGGTAGGGCGGGGGTAGGTAATTCAATTTTAGTACCTGCATAGAGAGCGATCGCTTGTTTACATAAATTCCGCAAAGCCGCTTCTCGTAATAGTTGACTTAAATTTATTAATAATTCTTGAGAAGCCCGATTACCAACACCTTCACTGGCTTTTTTTGCCACCGCAGTCAGAGGATTTAGAACCCATTGCGCCCAATTCCAAACTTTCCACAATTTACGGGCAGATGGTTCTAATTTGCGATAAACTTCATAGGTTTGATAAGCTTGTCCAACAGTAACTTGATTAAGAACAGGAGATAATTTTTGCATCCATTGATCCATATCATCTACTGTACCCCGAATTAAACCGTAAACTTGGGGAATATAAATATTTAAAAGTGGATATTTAACTTCAGGATTATAGATATGAGAAATTGCTACTACTAAATCTTGACATCTTTTCCAAAAAGTTTGCCAATCTTCCCAAATAGGTAAATCATTTGTGGCTGCGGTGAGAATATTTTGTAATGCTGTTTCTACTTCTTTAGTAGTATCTGTTCCCCTAATTAAATTATTTTCTGTGGTAGTTTCTAACTCTTCTCGAACTTCTACTAAAACAGCTTCAATTTGATTTATTTCCGGTTTAGTCCAGCGTACCAGCAACCACCGCCAACCGACAAATACAAATGTGAATAAAGCCCAAATCCAACTTAATCCCCAAGCATGAATTTGTGTTCCTGCGGAAATGAGAAGAAAAGAGATAATTACCGCAATTGGTGAGACTAAGATAATCCATTGCCAGATTTTTAAACGGATCATTGTTTTATACCTATTTTTGTTGTCGTGTGGATATTTATATTGTCAATCTAATACTAATATGATCGGTTGTGGTATGTAACAGAATGTAATCATCTTTTGGTCATAGTCCGCAGTAATTATAAGTTAATATAACAAGTTGTGGTAAAAGTAGAGATTTTTTAGCTTTTACGATATGATTTACGTGAAGAAATCACAAAAAACTGCCTTGAGTACCTTTAAATTATGCTTGTAGACTTCACTGTTGAAAACTACCGTTCCATTAAAGAACCTGTAACTCTCAGTGCTGTTGCTCAAAAACAAAGCGCTCGCAAGACAAGCGCAACCAGCAAACGCAAAGGGATAAAATCAGATCATGAAATTGCACCTGGGTATCATGTTGAAGGTTGGGATATGGAAATTTTACCTGTTTTAGCAATTTTTGGAGCGAACGCATCAGGTAAAAGCAATGTTATTCAAGCTTTGGATTATTTATTAATGATGATGACTCATGGTATACAGGAATCTGTAAACCAAAGAAGAAAATATGCAAAACTAGATCCTTTTAAATTAGATAATATTTCTGCTAAACAACCTACAAAATTTGAATTAAGGACTATATTTGATCATAATATTTATACATATACATTAGAAATTAATCAACATCGTGTAATTTTAGAGAAATTAGATTATGCTCCGCATACAACTAAGCGAACTCGGCGCTTATTCCATCGTCAATGGGATGAAAGTAGCAAAAAATTTATCTGGAAAACTGGTGATGATTTTGCTGGTCCACATAATCAACTACAGCAAAGTATTAAGGAAAATGATTTATTTACAAGTACATTAATAAAACTAGAAATTCCTATAGTTGAAGAAATTTTTGACTGGGTACAAAATAGATGGCCCGGAATTCATTTAGGAAACGAGAACTTTGAACTTAACTTAATAAAGGCCGTGATTCAAGAGGATATGGATGCTTCCGGTTCTAATATCATTCTTACAGATTCCTTTGAAATTATACAAAAATTTGATACTGGACTTTCGAGAATCGAAATAAAAAAGAAATCTGAAGAAGATTCTGAATACAATATATATGCTGTGCATAAAAATAATAAAGGTAATGAGATTTATTGGGCTTTAGATGAAGAATCTTTGGGAACACAACGTCTCTTTAACTTAGCAGTTCAGATAGTATTAACTTTAGGGGTAGGAAGACTAACAATTGTTGATGAGTTAGGTACTAATATTCACCCAAATATTGTAAAATATATTATCAAAATGTTTCAAAATCCCAAAACAAATCCTCTAAATGCTCAACTTATTTTCACAAGCCATGATAATACATTACAAAGAAATAACTTACTAAGACGTGATCAAATATGGTTCACACAAAAACGCCATGATCATAGTACAGAATTATATCCTTTAACTGATTTTCATGTCCGCAATGATTTAGCAATTGATAAAGCTTATTTAGATGGACGCTTTGGTGCAGTTCCATTTTTACCATCTGATGAAGAAATGATATTACAGGGTGATGAGGAATGTCAAGAAAGTTAGAACGTCGTCAACCTAGCAGGAAAATTACTCAAAAAATATTAATTGCTTGTGAAGGAAGTAAAACAGAACCAATTTATTTCAATAGCATTCGCAATGAATTACGTTCACCAACTTTAGAAATTATTGTATTGCGTAACCAAGGGAAAACTGACCCAGGTAATATTATTGAAATACTCATCGAAAAACGACAGCAGATGAAAGATGAGAAAAGATGGACTACAAATGATGCTGCTTGGGCTGTTTTTGATGGAGATGAACATATTGAAAAAAGTCGTATAAGTTGGGAAAATGCGATTAATCGAGCTAATAGTCAAAAGATTAATTTAGCAATTACAAATCCCTGTTTTGAACTTTGGTATTTAATTCACTTTCAAGACCATTTATCTCAAATTAACCGTGATAAGTTAGTTAAATTATTAGATAAACATATACCTGAGTATGACAAATCAATGTGTTTATATCCAAAACCATTAAAACTATTAACTGAAACAGCTATTCAACGGGCTGAGAAAATAACCAAGCAGATAAAACGTAATGAATTATATGAATATTCAAATCCTTGTTGTAGTGGTTTATCGAAACTAATTATTAGTTTATTAGGTTTAATTTAATAAAATTGGAAAAGAATGAACAATTATTTAGTTTTATCAAATTTAATCACGAAAGCGATCGCAATACTCACCATCAAAATCAATGCCATACTCAAAGCTGAACCAAAACCCCAATTTTGACTAGCGCCAAGAAACTGATTATAAACTAACCGCGCAGCCGTCATACTCGAAGCACCACCCAGTAATTCTGGATCTATAAAATCCCCTAACCCAGTAATAAAAACTAGCAGCGAACCAGCAGCAATTCCTGGTAAAACTTGCGGTACAGTCACTTTCCAAAAAGTTTGGATGGGATTTGCACCTAAATCAGCAGCAGCTTCTAATAACTGTTTATCTAACTTTTCTAAAGAAGCATATAAAATTAATACCATGTAGGGTAACAAGCTGTAACTCATGCCAATTAATACGGCTGAGTTACTATTCAGAATATCCAAAGTAGGTAAACCAAAACTGGTTAATAAACTATTTAATAATCCAGTAGGACGCAAAATTGTAATCCATGCGTAAGAACGCAATAAAGAAGAAGTCCATAAAGGCAGAACAAAAGCCAATACTAACAAATTTTGCCAACGATGTGGCACAATTAAAGCAATCCAATAAGCAACGGGAAAACCTAAAATTAAAGTAATAATAGTAGTAGTAAATGCTAGAAAAAGTGAGTTGAATATAACTTTTAAATAAATTGGTTCAAAAATGCGAATATAGTTACTAAAACCACTAGGATTTACTAGATCACCTGGTCGAATATCCGGTACTAAACTTAATTCAAAAATGATTAATGTTGGCAAAATTAGCAATATTGATAACCAAATACCAGATGGTGCTAGTAATGCCAATGGAGATAACCAATTTTTCCACGTAGGTTGTAATTTCTCTATTTTGTTAAGATTGTTAGAAGATTCCATTTGAGAATTAGTAATTTTTAAGTTAGTAATTGAGTCCAATAGCGTTCATAAACTTCTTCAAATTTTCCTAAAGGAGTCACACGTTCACACTTTGCTAAAATAGATTCAGGAGGAAATAAATTAGTATTCTCTTGAATTTCTTTTGGTAACTGTTCAAATCCAGCCCGATTAGGAGTAGAAATAGATAGTCTTTTAGAAATTGCTGCGGCTACTTCTGGCTGCAAAATTAAATTAATCCAGGCATAAGCACCAGCTATATTAGGATTAGATTTAGGAATAACAATAGTATCAGTCCATAATGAAGAACCACTGCGAGGAATTACAAATTTTAATTTAGGGTTTTCCTTGGAAATTCTGACTGCATCAGCAGAATAACACATAGCAATTGATAAGTCTCCCGCCAAAATTTTATTTTGCCAAGCATCAGTATCAAAAGCAGCGATCGCAGGTTTTAATAATTGTAATTTCTGATATGCTTGTTTAACCTCATCTTCATTTTGTGAATTATAGGAATAACCCAACATCCGCAAGGTTGCACCCATTACCTCTCGCACATCATTGAGTAAGGTAAAATGTTTATTGAGTTTATCCTGATTTTGCCAAAGATATTCCCAATCTTCCGGGGGATTTGCCAATTTTTCTGAGTTGTATAGTAAACCCGTTGTTCCCCAATTAAAGGGAATACTATAACGGTTATTGTGGTCATAACTAGGATTATTAAATTGGGGAAATAAATTATCTAAACCAATTAAACGGCTATGATCTATTTCTGCTAATAACTCTTTTTCTACCATCTTCTGTACCATATAGTCAGATGGGTAGATGACGCTATAAGTACCACCACCTCCAGCTTGCAACTTCGCCAACATCACATCATTGGATTCATATACATCTGCTATTACTTTCATCCCTGTTTGCGTAATAAAGGTAGTTAGTAATTCTTTATCTGTATATTGTGTCCAGGTATAAATATATAGTTTGTCATTATGATTAGATCTAATATAGTTTGACCCTACATTAGCTAGTCGCCAACCACAACTACCTAAAGATAAGGTAGAAAATGCTGCTGTTATTTTTAGAAAATTACGTCTGTTAGTCATCTATACGAATTAATAATTGATAACTCATTTTTGAAGCTTCTACATATTCTTCCTTCTTCTTCCTTCTTTCTTCTTTCTTCCTCCTGACTCGGTGACTCCACAAGAGGGGCAACCACAGGGGGATTGCCCCTACTGACTCCTTTCATAAATTGTCACTTTGACTAATAGCTAAACAGTCAGATTTTTCCCACCAAGCATAAATGGGAATATTCCTATCTGGTAAGCTACTATAACTATTAGGTTGTAAAACATTGAGGTTAACACCGTTGATTAATTCGACAACATAATTAACATGAGTACCTAAATACATGACATTAATCAGCCGTCCTTCAAAACAGTTTATTGGTATATTAGGTTGATAAAGAGAAAGTTGAACTTTTTCAGGACGGATGCTAATAACAACATTTTCAGCCATTTTTACAGGAGTTTGTTCGTTGCGACCAACGATAATTGTTAATCCAGTTTTAGTCGAAATTTTCACAGATTCTGCATCTACTTCCAAAATTTCGCCACTAAATAGATTAGTATCACCAATAAAATCAGCTACAAAAGGTGTTTGAGGGTGTTCGTAAATTTGACTGGGAGTACCAATTTGTTCTATTTTGCCTTGGTTCATCACCGCAATGCGATCAGATAAACATAGTGCTTCTTCCTGATCATGTGTCACCATTACAAAGGTTAACCCTAAATCCTGATGAAGATTGGATAACTCAACTTGCATCTCCTTGCGAAGTTTTAAATCTAATGCTCCTAAAGGCTCATCTAAGAGAATAACTGCGGGACGATTAACCAAAGCCCTTGCTAAGGCTACCCGTTGTTGTTGACCACCTGAGAGTTGACTGGGAACACGCGATCGCAAACTCTCCATTTTTACGAGTTTCAAAGCTTTCGTAACGCGACTAGTAATTTCTGATTTGGATATTTTTTTTAATCTCAGTCCAAAGGCGATATTTTCCCACACATTCAAGTGATTAAATAAAGCATAACTTTGAAATACAGTATTCACAGGTCGCCGATAAGGAGGAACATCCGTCATTAACTGTCCTTGAATTAACAACTTACCAGCATCCACCTTTTCAAATCCAGCAATTAGGCGGAGTGTAGTTGTCTTTCCACAACCAGAAGGACCTAAAATACTAAAGAACTCCCCCCGTCTAACATCCAAATCCACTCCATGTACTGCGGGTTCTTGGTTAAAAAACTTGAATACGTTACGCAATTCAACATCAAGTGGCTGTAATGTTTTTGAACCTCTTTGATTCTGTATCGCAGTTTGAGCCATAATCTTTCGTAGAATACCCTGATATTAATACAATCAATTTAATCTAGTCAGTGGTTAATTGTCAGTTATCAGTTGTCACTTGTAATTTTTTCATCTGTTACTTATTTATCCCAAAATCTTTTTTGGTCTTATGACTATCTTACCATCATTACTTAGTATAACAAAACATACACGCACAGTTGGACGTGGGGTTCAATCCACATTTGTAATTTTATTCACATTATTAATGTTATCTGGAATCGGCGCTAGATTAATTTATTTGCAAATTATCGAAGGTAAAAACCACCGCACCCGCGCAGAGTCTAATCGCATTCGCATTATTCCTAAGCAACCAGAAAGAGGTAATATTTTTGACAGAAATGGTAAATTATTAGCCAGCACTCGCTATCCTCGGTCTGTGTACTTATGGCCAATGGCACATACCAAACCCTCCTGGTCAGTAGTTGGTCCACGTCTAGCAAAAATTCTTGACACCCCCCAAGAAGAGATCGAGAAAACACTTGAACAATCTGCTATCAAACCTTCTTCACTAATTCGCATTGCTCGCAATCTCAATGAAGCACAGGTAACAGCATTAAAAGAGTATGAAAATGAACTACCAGGCGTAGAAATAAATACGGAGGCTGTTCGTTATTATCCCCACGGTCAAGAGTTAGCTCATATACTTGGTTATACCCGTGAAATAACGGCTGAACAATTGGTAAAAAGGAAAGCGGAAGGCTACAGATTGGGAGATGTAACAGGTCAAATGGGGGTAGAAAAAGCCTATGAAAAATTGTTAAGAGGCGAATGGGGAGGACAGCAGATAGAGGTAGATGGTAGCGGTAGACCCCTAAGAGTGTTGGGAAGCAAACCAGCAAAAGCTGGTAATGATCTACGCTTGACTATAGATTTAGATATGCAAATAGCAGCAGAAAAAGCTTTAGGTAAGCGCAATGGCGCAATAGTCGCCATTGACCCTAAAAATGGGGCTATCTTAGCAATGGTGTCTCATCCTACCTTTGACCCCAATATCTTTTCTAAACAAAAAGTTTCCCAAAAAGATTGGGAAATTCTCCAAGCTTCTGAACATCCTTTAGTTAATCGTGCTATTAGTGCCTTTCCTCCAGCCAGTACCTTTAAAATTGTCACTACAACAGCTGGATTAGAATCAGGTAAATTTTCTCCTGATACAGTCTTGCAAACCTACGGTTCTTTAAATATCGGTGGGACTAGGTTCGGTGAGTGGAATCATACCGGTTTTGGCCCTTTGGGTTTTGTCGGCGCATTACAATGGAGTAGCGATACCTTCTTTTATCAAATTGGTAAACGAGTCGGTGGACAAACATTGATTGAATGGACTCGTAAATATGGATTTGGTCAAAAAACCGGCTTTGAATTTGCCTCACAAGAATCTAAGGGTTTAGTTCCCGATGAAAATTGGAAACAGAAAACATGGAAAATACCTTGGAGTGTGGGCGATACTGTGAATATGTCCATTGGCCAAGGGGCTTTACAAGCTACTCCTTTACAAGTCGCTATCATGTTTGCTGTACCTGCTAATGGAGGTTATCGAGTGCAACCCCATTTATTGAAGAATAATGAAGAAGCTAAAAGTTGGAGACAATCATTAAATCTCAAACCCACAACCGTGAAAATTTTGCGTGAAGGATTGCGGAAGGTAGTCCATGAAGGCACAGGTAAGGTATTAAATGTCCCAACTCTTCCCCCAGTAGCTGGTAAAAGTGGAACTGCTGAAGCTTGGAGGGGAGGAGTTAAAGAAAATCACGCTTGGTTTGGGGCTTATGCACCCGCAGATAAGCCAGAAATTTTAGTCGTGGCCTTTGCTGAACATTCCGGTGGTGGTGGTGGTAGCGTGGCTGCACCAATGATTTTAGAAGTAATGGAAAAACATTTTGCTCGCAAATAATTAGGTTGACGTGAAAAATTGTCGTCTCTTCCTTATAGCGGTATGCACTTGAATGAGATAGATTATAGTCCCCTCCTCGCTTGCGGGGAGGGGGTTGGGGGTGGGGTTCATGTATCTCACTCAATCGAAAACCGCTATATGTCTTAACTTAAAAGCGCAAAAAAAGACCCTGAAATTATTTCCAGGGTAAATACACGTTTTTCAGGCATTAATAAACTTAAGATTATTCAACCTCAAGAAATATTGCTACTACCTAAAGTAGAGTTAATTGCAATATTTTTGCTTTTGGAGAATAAGAAGTTACAAAAGAGAGGGAACCAAGGAACGCAAATTTAATAACCTGCAATTGTGAGTTAACGTGGAATGGTGCGTTACGCTGTCGCTCTAAGCGAAGCCATGCCCGCAAGGGCTTTACACACCCTACTTTTGCATTTTATTTAATTCACATTCCTAAGGAAGAGAACAGAATCTTTAGTTATGAGTCTAAAGCTCACTGAAAAAAAGATGTTTTTGTCGTGCTGCGTTTCTTGAAAAAACAGCGTCCAAGGTTTCAATCCCGCGGGTTTAAACTATAAAGATGAGGCTTGTTTTAATCGTAAATCGTAAATCCAAAATAGTTGGTCATCAACCAATTACCCATTACCTAACGTAAAAAGCTACTTACTAACCACATCAATATAAAAGTCAACAGCGTCGAAAACTGATTCGCTGTCAAATTTATCCCTGGTAATGGTAATATCAATCCAGCAATCAGACCGCCAGCCATTAACCCAACAATTAAACTAACCAGCGTAAATAAAACTGCTCGACCGAATTTTCCTTCCTTGCGATTGAGGAAGTAAATACCAATACCCACCCCAACCACCAAAGACAGTTGTAAAACTTGCCCGCTAACACCGGGATATAACAAACTGGTGGCACTTAAACCTAGATACCAAGCTCCTGGTAGTAGTACATCAGTTAATGTTGGCTGATCTAAACTTCGCTGTAGCCATGCAGGAGACTGCTGACCAAGGTTTTGACTTGCTTGGGGAGATGATGGAACTCGCATTTCTGGAAAGCGGATTCGTTCAGGCACTTTGATTTTACCTTCTTGACGCATCCGTAGACGCTCCATTAGAATTGCATCATAAGCAGCCTCAATAACTTCTCGGATACTGCCATCACCACCATGTTGTTCTAACAGACGGTTCCGAACATCCTGAATCTCATCGAAGCTTGCGTCTTCTGATACCCCAAGTTTTTCGTAGGGACTTTGATCACTCATGGGAGGTTATTACTTTAGCCTTAATCAGCGGCACTTTTTATTTTACAGAAAAACAACTTTAGATTTTATAGAAATAAAGACAACAATGTAGATAAGTCACTATCTAAATCATTTGTCTTAGGCGATTTTATTCATCTAATAGGATAATAGCATGAGTCAGGGCAACCTCACATAAGAAAATTGTGGTTTTGAGTTTGATGTAAATTGCTTGAGGGGTAATTAATTTATCCCGTCTTGCTTAGAACTAGAGGCTGAGGTCAGAATAACTGCTCTCATGATCAAATAAGTTGTTATGCAATCAGGATCTAATTATCGGTTAATAGCGATAGCGTAAGCGCGACCTAAGAATCGCCACTCACACTAAATGACGCCTTATGTGAGTTGAAAATCTTGTCGTTTTATCAGATTGTCCAGATTTAACTAAAACGATAATTCCAGAATCATGAACGGTATTACAAGGGTTTCAGCATTTAATTCACATAAGTCGTATTACTTTTTTAGTTATGAATCTTTCTACCTTGCTATCAAGGTTTTTTCGGGGATTTTTATGGCAATTTTTGCAAATAACGTCTTTTTTCTCTGATTTCATTAGCAAAAGTTATACTTTGCAAAAATTTAAACAACAAAAACTTATATTTACTGTTGCCTAATTACATACAGCGATTTCCAATCATATAAGGTACATCTTAGCCCCCTCATCGCTTGCGGGGAGGGGGTTGGGGGTGGGGTTCTTGTTCCGGGTTTGATGACAATTTGCTGTAGTTATCTTTTTTCCTGCCTTTCCCCACTTTTTCAGCAAGCCCTAAGCCCTAAGTATAAGTAGGTAGGTAAAATTAATTATATAAAAGATTTGGATTTGATGTAGGGGTAGCGCCCCCGTGCCTACCCCGTGCCTACCCCGTGCCTACCTATGTTTATGGCAACCACAGGGTTTGCCCCTACGTCATTCATTGGTTTAGGTATGGGTAAGTATTGCCCACCTTACTTAGATATTATTCAGAAACTATGGTATTAAATTCACCTGTTATTTAATTTTTAACCCAACAAATCAGCACGGGGTTTAAAGGTTTCTATTTCTCGTAATTTTTCATAAAGTTGTCTTTCTTCATCTGTCAGAGTTTTCGGTGTAACTATCTGAATTTCTACTAATTGATCACCACGTTGACCGTTTTCACCGGGGTAGCCTTTATTACCAAGACGGAATCTTTGCCCAGACCTGACACCAGTAGGAATAGTCATTTTCACTGGACCATCAAGAGTAGGCGCTTCGACTTGTCCACCTAAAACTGCTTCACTGGGTGTCACAGGAACTTGGCAGAAGATATTAGAACCTTCTAGCTTAAATAAAGGATGAGGATCAACGGTAATTTTTAAGTATAAATCACCACCACTAATCCCTTGATTTCGCAAGCGGATAGTTTGTCCTGTCACCATAGCAGGGGGCATAGTCACTTCGAGCGATCGCCCATCTTCCAATCGTATTCTTTCATTACCGCCTTGATAAGCTTTTTCTAGTGGTAAAGTTAATCTGGCTTCGATATCCCTGCGAGTGCTACGGGGTGGAGTATTGACCGTATATGCAACTTTAGTTCTGGGAGTGCGGAATGGGTCGCTAGTGCTGGTGTTTCCCGGACTATTTTTGGGTTCTTTGCGGTTGCTGACACCAATTACTTGATTGACAAAACTTTCAAAATCGTTAAATTGGCTGGGGTCTACTTCTTGACTAGAACGAGCGTTAGCACGGCTATCCCAACCTTTTGGCTTGGGAGTTTGTTTATTACCTGCAAAGCCGTTTTGTTGCCAATAGCGGCTAAATTGATCATATTGCGATCGCCTGCTAGAATCGGAAAGGATTTCATAAGCCTCACCAATGGTTTTAAATTTTTCCTCTGCTTCCTTATTCCCAGGATTAAGATCAGGGTGATATTGCCTAGCTAAACGCCGATAAACCTTTTTAATTTCTTCGCTCGTGGCATCTTTAGAAACTCCTAATATCTCGTAATAATCCCGAAAATTTTGCAAATTTTGCATAATCTGTTATTTAAATGTTTGTTGTCAGTTGTCAGTTGTCAGTTGTCAGTTGTGCTTCTACTTATCACTGACACTGCAAATATTGAAACTCAGATTTTAGACTGAAGATAGTTAATCCAAAATCCAAAATCCAAAATCTAAAATTATCTTAGAGCCAATCATCGTCATCATCCCAGTTATCCTGGTAGCTGGGGCGTTTGCTACGAGTGGGACGACTTTCATTATTAGGAGAACGATTTTCTCTGCCATAATCTCTGCCATAATCTCTGTTAGCACCCCGATTAGATGAATCTCGTTCTCGATAGTTATCTCTGTAAACATCTCGTTCTGGTTCTTTTTCTTTTTCACCCACAAAAATTTCGCGGATAGCACCAAATAAATTCTCGTCTTCATCTTCAGCATAATACTGACGGACTTCTCTATTCAGTTCATACAGAGCATCTTGCAAATCAGCATAAGCCTGATCAATACCGCGATCTTCGTCAGCTTGTAAACTTTCCCGTAAATTTCGGCAAATATTATCAATGCGTTGACGACGGTTACGGGCAAATTGCATCCCCATTTCTAAAGCTACTTCTCGCAGTTGCCGTTCTGCTTGTAATATCAACGCCTCAGCGCGTGTACGCTTCTCAACTCGTTCCTTGCATTTTCTATCAACATCAGCATGTTTTTGAGCATCCTGAATCATGCGGTTAACTTCTGACTCACTCAAAGTCGAAGCACCTTGAATAGTGATACTTTGTTCTCTGCCAGTTGTTCGATCTAGGGCTGTTACCTGTAAAATCCCGTTAGCATCAATATCAAAAGATACTTGAACTTGGGGAATACCTCTTGGGGCTGGAGGAATGCCATACAGTTTAAACCTTCCCAAGGACTTGTTATCTGAGGCCATGTCCCTTTCACCCTGAACCACATTAATTTCTACGCTGTTTTGGTTATTTTCAGAAGTAGAAAAGATGTCAGAACGACGAACTGGGATAGTTGTATTGCGGGGGATGAGTTTTTTCATCACACCACCGATGGTTTCTAAGCCCATAGATAGGGGTGTAACATCTAACAGGAGAATATCTTTCATTTCACCGGCGAGAATACTGCCCTGAATAGCTGCACCCACAGCGACGACTTCATCAGGATTGACGTTTTCGCTGGGTTCAATGCCAATTAAGTCTTGAACTAGCTGTTTCACCATGGGCATTCTGGTAGAACCACCAACTAATACGACTTCTTCAATATCTACAGGAGAAAGTCCGGCATCTTTTAAAGCCCGTTTTACTGGTGTTCTGATTCTGCTCAGTAAGTCTACACATAAACCTTCAAATTGCGATCGCGTCAGGCGAGTTTCTAAGTGTTTGGGACCATCTTCTGTGGCAGTAATGAAGGGTAAATTAATATCAGTGACGCTGACGGCAGAAAGTTCTATTTTCGCCTTTTCTGCGGCTTCCATTAATCTTTGTAAGGCTTGGCGATCGCGTCTTAAGTCTACACCCTCTGCTTCTAAAAACTGTTCTGCCAACCAATCAACTACTTTTCTGTCAAAGTCATTACCACCGAGTTGAGTATCTCCACTGGTAGATTTAACCTCAAATACGCCGTCACCTACTTCCAGAATAGATACATCAAAAGTTCCACCACCCAAGTCAAAAACGAGAATAGTTTCTGTGTAACCTCGATCTAATCCGTAAGCTAAAGATGCCGCTGTGGGTTCGTTGAGAATCCGTAAAACATCCAAACCAGCAATTCTGCCCGCGTCACGGGTAGCTTGGCGTTGGGAATCATTAAAATAAGCCGGAACAGTAATTACAGCCCCGGTAACAGGTTCACCTAAATAACGACTAGCATCATCAGCTAACTTCTTCAGCACCATTGCCGAAATTTCTTCTGGGGAAAATTCTTTATTTAACCGCGGACAGGCAACCTTAATATTGCCAATTTCATCTTTACGAATAGTGTAAGGTACACGCTTAGAATCTGGGTTCAATTCGCCATACTTGCGCCCAATAAAGCGCTTCACCGCAAAAAAGGTGTTTTGGGGATTCAAGACGGTTTGCCGCCTGGCCATTTGCCCAACTACTCTTTCGCCTTCTTTACTAAAACCAACCACGGAGGGGGTTGTTCGCATTCCTTCTGCATTGGCAATCACCACTGGCTTGCCACCCTCCATGACGGCGACTACTGAGTTGGTTGTACCCAAGTCGATGCCAACTACCTTGCCCATGCGTTACTCGTCTCCTGTTGCGTGTTTTATAAATTTATTATGATAGAATAAGACTGCTTTTAGCTTGGTGCTAAATCAGGTCAACAATCTAATAATATAATAGTCATCATTAAATCAAGAATTATAGGCATTTTAGCAACAGCAGCGCTACTTGCTAAACTAGAATAGCATTTTAGGTCATTGGTCAGTTGCTAGTGAAAAGGGTAAATAATAATCTTTATTATTGCCTACTCCCTTCCCAATAGAAGAATATAGATTAAATGAACCACGAAGGCGCGTTCGCGAAGCGTCTCGTTAGAGATAGGACACGAAGGAAGAAGGAAGAAAGGGAGTATTAACTTTATTCATGTTGAATTTAAAACAGCGGTTACAAAACCATCTTCAGGAAGTAGCGAGAGAACGCAATCCCTATATGGATAGTGCGGCACACTTCTTTGTTCAAGAATACATTCGCCAGCAGTTGGGACAATGGGGAAGTGTGGAAATCCACACCTTTGAAGTCAGGGGTAAAAGTTGTAAAAACCTGATTTTAAATTTACCTGGTTCAGTCGAAAACCAAAAAATAAATTTACCACCTATTTTAATTGGCGCTCATTATGATGGTGTAGTGGGGACAGTCGCAGCGGATGATAATGCTACAGGTGTGGCGGTTTTATTAGAATTTGCTCGCAGTTTTGCAGAAAAACCCGCGAGATATCCTTTGCGGTTGGTGGCTTTCGATATGGAAGAATATGGATTGCTGGGTAGTGCTGATTATGCAGCTTTGTTGCGCGAACAAAAGCAACCTCTTCGTTTGATGATCTCTTTGGAAATGTTGGGGTATCGAGATTCTACTTCTGGTTCTCAAAAATATCCGTTTCCTCTCCAGTTATTTTACCCAAATCGTGGTGATTTTATTGCTTTGGTTGGCAATTTGCGGACTTTGGGTGATTTAATGAGTTTAAGTAGCATTATTCAGAAAGTTGGTATTAATAGTCAATGGCTACCTGCACCAAATCGCGGTTTATTAGTTCCCCAAACTCGCTTAAGTGATCATGCACCTTTTTGGGATCAAGGTTATCCAGCAATTATGGTGACAGATACGGCGTTTATGCGGAATCCTCATTATCACAAACCTAGTGATACTATTGCGACTTTGGATTTAGATTTTTTGACGGGTGTATATGAGGGTTTGGAAATGGGAATTAGAGGGTTTTAAAGTTCCTTTTCCAGTTTTCTTTTTTCATCAGTAAATTGGTGAAATTAAAATATCAGAACCTGAAGCAGACTTATCACTAACAGGGTCATTAATAATTCCGCCATCATGCCAGATAGTATTTCGATATGTACAGTCAGTGAAAGAGGTATTGTCCAAAACAGCTTGTCTGAAATCTTTTTGCAGTTTTTTGAATGATGTATCAAGTGTGTTGATAAATTCGATTAAAACTTCTTCCATTAAGCCTTTTTAACTATTGAATAGCTTCAACATTTTATCTTCTCATGTTTGTGATTGGCGATCACTTCTTTCATTCGATAAAATTGGACGTTTTTGACCGTAAATAAGCGATCGCAATATATAAAAATATTTTCAATAATTTGGGCAAAAAGTCAATAAAATGATTTTTATGCGGTAGCCCTGACCACAACTTGAAGAGAGATCAGAAAAGACGCAAAAATTTAGTATAATAAGTGGCTACCAAAAGTTGACAATCCAAAAATGAAATTTACTAGAGGTGACTAATGTTACTAATGCAGCAAACTACTTTGCCATGTGACATCGGGCATCGTCTTCCAACGAATACGTTGAGCAATACGAAACGAGTTCATCGGTGGGGAAACTTTCTTGCAGGATTTTCAATCGAGTTTGTCGAGCAATGCCTGTCAGGGATCATTCCAAATTCGGATACTGGCTTTGTACTCGATCCATTTGCTGGATGTGGCACCACACTGATTGCTGCCAAAAATCTGGGTTTCTCTACGGTAGGTTATGAGCTTCATCCGATATTTAATGCTATTTCATCAGGGAAGCTACAGCATTACAGCATTGAAACTGTCGATCTCATTGTCAATATTCTTAAGGAAGATAGCGTTCCCTTTCAATGGTCGGATGATGCGGTAAAATTTCTTTCAAAGCTTTTCACTAATGAAAATTTGGCTCTCATAAGTCTTGCTGCTAGTAATTTAACCAAAGTCTCTCCCGATTTATACAATCTTTCCGTTGTAATGTTTCTAAAGGCCTGTGAACAAGCCTGTGGATCTCAGACAGATGGTATTTATAAAGCACCAACATCAACTAAAACACACATACCATTCACACTAGCATTAGAAAGTGTAGCATCTGAATTGTTGAGTGATATAAATTCTGCTTGGTATAGAGAGCATTGGATTCACACCCCCCCTGCAAGAGTTATTAGAGAATCATCGGTAGGTATGAATAAGCTCAATCCTAACAGTGTGGATTTTTGCATAACTTCTCCACCTTATTTGAATAATTTTGATTATGCTGAGATGACGAGAATGCACCTTTATATTTTAGGTTGGTGTAATAGTTGGAGAAATATTTCTGAAGAAGTTAGAAATCATTTGATCACAAATACAACCACTGCTTTAAACGGGAAAAAAAAGTTTGATTATCAAGAATCTGCTCGTGATTTAATCCCTCATTCTCTTCAATCCGATCTCGCTTGTATTGTCAAGGAATTAGCAAGAGAACGTACAACAAGGGCTGGGAAGAAAGAATATGATTATCTAATCTACCCATATTATTCACAGATATTTCAAGTGCTTAAAGGAGTATATCGAGATCTACGTCCTGGGGGAAGAGTTCATTGGGTGGTAGCTGATGCAGCTCTTTATGGGGTACACATTGAGACTCATGAGCATACAGCTTTAATCATGAGAGCAATTGGTTTTCAAGATGTAAAGATAAATTTCATGCGAAAGCGTGGGCATAGATGGGTTTTATCAAAGCGTGACGGTGCAAAGAAGGGACTGGGTGAGTATCATATTGAGGCAACTAAATGACACAGACAGTTTACCAAAAAGCAGATGAGGCAATGCGTGTTGAGATCAAAAGATATTTGGCACTTGCAGAAACAACAGCAGGGTTCTCATATGTCGATACAGAATTATTGTCCGATCCGCTTGATAGATTAATGTTTGCAGCCGGAATCGGTGTTCATATTGCCGATCCTAATATAATAGACCCAGCGTATTTAGTTGCTGAATGGAGTCGAAAGAGAGCTGTGGCGTTTGACGTTGAGAGGAGTGTTACTAATGGTGTTTATAGGCTTATTCGCTCATTTTCTGAAGAGTTATATATTGCTACGGATACACTTACCAATGGCTTCACAAGATTCGAGGCTGAGGCACTATTTAATAATTCTCATTTACTCCCTATTTTTCAGCATCTAGCAGGAATTTTTAGTAAAGCTAACTTAAAACGAGAAGTAGGTACTGTATCTGATACTGGTTTCTCGAAACCTGCTTCTGAAAGACTTGCACGATTGCTATCGGAACGAATTATACCTTCATCCATTATCGAAGCAAATATTCTTCAAAGAATGGAATCTACTCTTGAAGGAATAGTGCGCGATCTTGTTGGTAGGGTCTTGCTTGAAGAGGTTGTTGCTGAAGCACTGAAGGATGAAAACGTCCCATTCCTACGTGAGAATGAATACTCTTCATTAAGTGGAATTATTTATGATTTTAGAGCTGACTTTGTTGTTCCAAATGAAAAGCAGCCAATCGCATTCATAGAAGTTAGAAAATCTAGTAGCCGTCACGCATCGCTATATGCGAAAGACAAAATGTTCTCAGCAATTAACTGGAAAGGAAATCACAAAAATCTTATTGGTATTATTGTTGTTGATGGAGATTGGACACAGGCAACATTACAAACAATGGCAAAGGTGTTTGATTATGTAATTCCATTACATCAATGTCCATACATGGCAAAAGTTTTAAAAAGGGCTGCGGACGGCGATGAAACTATTCTTAAATGGTTATTGAATTTCTGTATCACAGAGAATCCAAAATTCAAAAAAATACCTAATAATTCTACCATTACAGATAACGGGCAGTAAATATACAAATGTAGGTTGGACAATGCCCACAACATCATCTAAAATAATTTTTTCTTGAGTCAACATATATTCAGACTTTGCAAAATGGTAGTCCATGACCTACGCAAGCACGCTATATATAGCGTGCCAATAAAGAGCGGTCACTAATCAAAGTTTAAGGTAGTGATGGTAGTGATCGCTATTCCATCCAACTACAAATATTATCGAATGATTAGATGTGTTTTAAAAGGCGAATCGCCTTAACAATCATCTTCTCAAGACTACGATTATACTATCCGAAGGTCAGCGTAGCGATTACTAGGTCGCGCTTCGCTATCGGCTCTTATTTTAATGGGATATAGTAACTAATACTATAATTACTATATATCCCATTCTCACATCACTAAAGATATGGAAGAACTTTTGACATTAAGGGAATTACTACTTAAAGGTGATATGACTGGAGCTTTAGCAATTGTTGACGAATTAGAAGAAATGAGTAGAGACGATAAAATCAACAACATTCGTAGCTATGCAGTAATTCTGCTCATACATCTAATCAAACAAAAAGCAGAAAATCGCACCACGAAATCGTGGGAGCTATCAATTCGCAACTCTATCCGCGGTATCCAAACCAAAAACCAGCGACGTAAAGCTGGTGGAACATACCTCAATACCGAGGAATTAAGCCTAGCAATTTCCGAAGCTTATACAGAAGCAGTTGATCGCGCCTCCTCAGAGGTTGAAGAAGGACGCTATGAACCCCATGAGTTAGCCAAACTAGTCAACCGTCAAGAGATATGCGATAGAGCCATGATCTTAATCTCTACAAATCTAGAAATTTAAACTGGGCATTAAGGATTACAATAAGAGCAATAGATATCAGCAGCAAATACAAATACCATCAGGGTTCATAGTTTCTTCGCTATTCCATTCAACTACAAATATTCTCGAATAGTTTATGCGGCAATGATTGTGACAAATATGGCGTTTATGCGAAATTCTGATGATCACAAACCAAGTGATAATATGCGAACAGCAAGCCCTACTTAAATGATGCGGGCTGAGGTGGGCAATGCCCACCCTACTATTAACTAGCAGCAGAATTAGCGGCTTCTGTGGCCTTTTTAGAAGCCTCTGTGCTACCCATACGGATTTCGGAAGTGAAGGAAGCCATACTAAAGCCACCAAATCGTTTAAGAACACTTACCCGCATCCGCAGATTAGGACTGGCAAACCATAACCTTTCTTCAGACCACATGGTTTCATACTCAGTAATTAGAGTTAAAGCCCCATCATTACCAATTTTATAGCTACCAGCAACGGGGGCTTTTTCGGCATAACCCATTTCTCGAAGTAATTTACCTTCATCTGGGTTGTCTGTGTTGGGTACTGTAGCTAAAACAGTAGAACCTTCATGTTTTTCTTCATCCCATTCCATTGTGCCATTCCAGGTGACTCTTGCACCGCAGGAGGCTGTATTAGGCTCAATTTCATACTGTTCACACAGTTTAATTACTTCTGGATGATCTGCGGCTAACATCTCAATTACGATGTCTGATTTGCCATCTTCAGATTGCTTAAACGCTAAATGGTGACTGGTACGATGGGAAAACCATTTACCAGCACTTAATTCAAAAAATTCCTCAATATTCATAGATGAAGTTGTCCTGCATCGCAATTTAAACAATCTCTTTTATTATTAAAAACTAGGAAGCGACTTTAATATCAACTGAGGTTGTTTGTTTCCTCAAGTCTTTGTAGAGAAATTCTGGCTGCTTGGGCAACATTGTTATGACTATCTTTCTCTAGATATTTTAAAGCTGAAACGCTTTTAGGAGTAGATAAATTTCCTAAAGCTTCTGCTAGACGTTGCCGCGTTAACCAATCCTCTGCTTGAGCAAAACGCAGAATATGTGGTACAGAATCTAGATCACGGATTTCTCCCAAAGCCGAAATAGCAGCTTGTTGGATGACTATTTCTTGACTATCTAACGCCTTGATCAGAATATCATGGGCGCGAGGGTCTTTAATATTACCTAAAGATACGGCAGCACTAAATCTCACTAACCAATCTGTATCTTCGTAAAATGCCCGTGATAGCACTTCTACGGCTCGATTATCTTCCAGATATCCTAACGCCCCAGCAGCGTCTGCACGAATACCATAATCGGGATCTGTTTCTAAGATTTTTACTAGGATAGAATAGCACTCTGGAGTTTTTTTGATACCTAGAGCAAATATGGCCATTGAGCGCAGTTGCAGGGATTCATCATCTAAAACCTTTCTAATTAAAGGAACTGCATCCACAGCAGGTATATGACGCAAACTAGCAAGTGCTACCATGCGATCGCGCAAGTTGGAACTTTCTAACTGAGCCGCAATTACTTCTAAACTTTGAGCAGCCATTTGTTTGACAGCACTTTCTTAATTTATCTTTACTTTAACGTAATTGGGAAATTCTCAACTATGATTTTCGTGATTTTAATGATTTTGACTGCCTAGAACGGGATTAATTATGCACATCAAATAAATTATACCAATCATAGTTCTATGTCCTATGTCTGATTTTCATCACTTAAATAACCATTATATTTCATACTTATACTGTGTCTTTAGTAAGAAGAGAATAAATCAGTGTGGCTGTAGGTTTAATAGGACGGTTATTAAATACAATGTCATACCGAAGTTACTTCAAGAAGCAAAGCAAAGTGAAGGAAAAACGACTACTAAAGCTCGTTAATTTGATTTTTATTTCCTGAAAAAACTCAGTTTAAACATTATTTGAAACCGAGTTTTTTCCTATGTTAAAATCTCTAGTTTTTTTAGAAAATTTGGGGATTTTGACTTTGAGACTTTTATGAGTTATTCACTAACTAAATACTTGTTTGATTTTTAATCACCATCTTGTCAGCAAAATAAAAATCTTGTATTTGACTGAAGCTAAGTTTTTCTTGCTATATATTGATACCAAGTTAATTGTATATATTTATACATTACTGAAAGTGACATGAGGGCGATTGCAAATTCCCAATGCGTAACATAGAGTATCGCCCAATCTGATCACCAACGCCCCATCAGTAAATTAAAGTAAAAAGGGCAAATGTAAAGGATTGCAACGTATAATGAGAACGACAAAACAGTTAAGAAATATTGAAGAATAGTAGGTTTAAATGCGAGTAGTTATCGCGGGAGCGGGTCTAGCAGGACTTTCCTGTGCAAAATATCTCACCGATCTGGGACACACCCCCATCGTTTTGGAACGCCGAGACGTAGTTGGAGGCAAAGTGGCCGCGTGGAAAGATGCTGATGGTGACTGGTACGAGACAGGACTGCACATTTTCTTTGGGGCCTATCCCAATATGTTGCAGTTATTTAAAGAATTGAACATTGAAGACCGATTGCAGTGGAAAGAACACACAATGATCTTCAATCAGCCTGAAGCACCAGGGACTTACAGCCGTTTTGATTTCCCAGATTTGCCAGCACCTATTAATGGCATGGTAGCAATTCTGAGAAATAACGATATGCTGACCTGGGCAGAGAAAATCAGTTTTGGTATTGGCTTACTACCTGCTATTCTCCAAGGGCAAAAGTACGTCGAAGAGATGGATAAGTATTCTTTCCGGGAGTGGTTGCAAAAACAAAACGTTCCCGCCAGAGTAGAAAAAGAAGTATTCATTGCTATGTCCAAAGCCTTGAACTTCATTGACCCAGATGAAATTTCTGCCACCGTGCTATTAACAGCCTTGAATCGCTTTCTCCAAGAGAAAAATGGCTCAAAAATGGCTTTCTTGGACGGTTCACCCACAGAAAGATTGTGTCAGCCAATCATTGACCACATCACAGAACGGGGTGGAGAAGTTCGCCTGAATGCGCCCTTGAAAGAGATTTTACTTAACGAGGATGGAACAGTCAAAGGCTTCCTGCTGCGCGGTTTAAATGGGGCAGAAGATGAGATATTTACAGCAGATACCTATGTATCAGCCTTACCAGTTGACCCTTTAAAGCCAATTTTGCCCAGTTCTTGGAAAGAAATGCCCTTTTTCCAAAAATTAGAGGGTTTAGAAGGTGTGCCAGTAATTAACGTGCATATCTGGTTCGACCGTAAACTTACAGATATTGATCATCTCCTATTTTCTCGTTCTCCTCTCCTCAGCGTTTATGCTGATATGAGTAATACTTGCCGTGAATACGCCAATCCTCACCGTTCTATGTTGGAATTAGTTCTAGCACCAGCGAAAGATTGGATATCTAAATCTGATCAGGAAATCGTTGCTGCAACTATTACTGAGTTAGAAAAACTCTTTCCCCAACACTTTGGGGGGGATAATCCTACTAAAATGCTGAAATATCATGTGGTGAAAACACCGCGTTCAGTTTACAAAGCTACTCCAGGTCGTCAAAATTACCGTCCCTCACAGCAAACCCCCATTTCTAATTTCTATCTGACTGGGGATTACACCATGCAACGCTATCTAGCCAGTATGGAAGGAGCGGTACTTTCTGGTAAACTAACAGCGCAGGCGATATCTCATAGCTTGCGTGGCGACGAAGGAGCCATAGCGCTGACGGTAGCAAAATCCTTCTGACCTGCAAACGCCAACCCGACCGCCCGCCACGAATGTTGCAACTGCCTGATTCCCCCCCGCGCATGAAAACGCTGGTCTCTATTGATGAGTCATACAATCTTTGTCGAGAACTCACAGCTAAGTACGCCAAGACTTTTTACCTGGGTACAATGCTGATGAGTCCGGCCAAGCGTCAATCTGTTTGGGCAATTTATGCCTGGTGTCGCCGTACAGATGAATTAGTAGATGGTCCTGCATCTGCTATCACCACGCCAGAAACCCTAGAACTATGGGAAAAGCAACTGGAGACGATTTTTGCGGGATGCCCATTGGATAATTATGATGTAGCGTTAGCAGATACTCTCCAACGCTTTCCGTTAGACATTCAACCCTTTCGGGATATGATCGCCGGTCAGCGCATGGATTTGTATCGTAGTCGCTATGAAACCTTTGAGGATTTATACCTCTACTGCTACCGCGTAGCAGGAACTGTGGGCTTAATGTCAACGACGATTATGGGTGTAGATAATAGTATCTATACAGCCCCTTGGCATCAAAGCCAAGAACCCTATCTTCCTATAGAAGAAGCGATCGCTTTGGGAATTGCTAACCAACTCACCAATATTCTCCGTGATGTTGGTGAAGATGCCCGTCGAGGTAGAATCTATATCCCCCTAGCAGATTTGGCCAAATTTAATTACACCGAGGAAGAATGTATTCAAGGCGTAGTGGATGATCGCTGGCGTTCACTCATGCGATTTCAAATTGATCGCGCCCGTAAATTCTATATTCAAGCAGATAAAGGTATTAGTTACCTGGCTGCTGATGCTCGGTGGCCTGTTTGGTCTGCATCTATGCTATATGAGCAGATTTTAGAGGTGATTGAGCGCAATGATTATGATGTGTTCAGTCAGCGAGCTTATGTTCCCCAATGGAAAAAGTTACGCACCTTGCCAGCAGCTTGGATGCGATCGCAAGTTTTATAGCTTGGTCAGTTGTCAATGGTCAGTGTTCAGTTGCTAATGACTTTTGGCTTTTGACTTTTGACTTTTGACTTCCCCGCAGGGGCTGACCACTAAAAGTTATTTCCTGAATCACTATTGACAAGCTTAAAAACTCCTGCTAAGATTATTACTCATGACCTGGAGAGGTGGCTGAGTGGTCGAAAGCGGCAGATTGCTAATCTGTTAAGGGATTATATCCCTTCGGGGGTTCGAATCCCCCCCTCTCCATTTTCCAAGACTATATCTAGTAAGACTAAATTATTCTATTGCCTTATCTGGAATTTGTATTTTAATTATGCAAGGGCAGATGCTAGGTTAGCTTAAACAGTAGAAGCCTCTCACCTACCCGATAGGGAGGTGATGAGATGAATAAGCGTGAGTGGCGAATTGCCCAACGAGCAAAATTAAGCGCAGTTTAATAAGTGTTGTTGGGCGATGTTAGCGAAGCGGCACGAAGTGCGGAATGAACACTTTCTTGATTTTTTTCAAATATTTGATATAATATTCAACGGCAGGTGTAACTCAATTAAATGCACCAAAAGCAGCCTATCAAAAAAGTTAAAAATTATCTCAAAAAGTCCCTAGGGCATAGGGCTTTAAAGCTCGGTTAATGTCTTCATAGAAGAGTCGCCGAGAAGCCCACACTCACCTGAAAGGGAGTGTGTGGAGTATGTCACGTATATGACTATTTAAATATGAAGAGGTGCGTTATAATCTGTTAACGCACCTCTTCTTGTGTCATTTCTGGGCAATCATATTCATATCCCAAGTATACAAACCAATTTGGTGAGGAACTCTCACAAATCGGCCTGTACGATGACCTCTAGATAGTTCATTAAGAACCTTATTTTTGACCTCTCTGACTTCCTCTGCATCTAGATGTCCATAAATGCCATGGACTATCTCATTCACATTGAAAATTCGTCCCGCATTTTGTTCTAGAAACAAGGTCAGAGCATCAATTAAAAATTGACCATCAAATTGAGCCAACATAGGAACTACTTTCATCTGGGGTTTGACGAAATGTTTGTTGGTTTTAGTGGATTTAATATTCCTAGATATTCCTTTACCCTGCATAGGTCCTAGTGCATTTAAATCTAGGGTATAACAACCAGGTTCATTAGGAATCGCTGACCAATAACCACTTTCTCTCCCCTGAGTCAGAGATGATTGGACTCTACCTTTAACGACTTTAAAAATAGTAGACTCTAAATCACCATAGAGCGATCGCACAACAAAGTCTATGTGACAGACAGTTCCCACATATTCATGCAATAGCTTTTTAAGTGCTTCCATTCGAGTCATATTGCCATAGTGAGTAAGCATAGGAACCTCTTCCCCCTTACCAACATAATGACGACGCCCAAAGGAAAAATTACCTGAGTCCTTAACTTCACTAAATGAATGATCTACTTTGAAAGAGTCTGATTTAGGAATTTCTGACTCTAGAGAATCCAAACATTCCAGATTAGAACCGTGATTAAAAGATAATAACAACAGTGAATCTTCTTCAACCGGCTCAACTTGTTTGTTGTCATCACAATAAGACCAAGTAGACAACAAAGATTCTACATTATCTAATTGCGATCGCGCCTCTATAAATAGACGTTGGTACTTTTGTGCAAGACTCCCATAGTAATCTCGCAATTCCAACAATGGCGTAATAAATACATCGGGTGGTGCTTGTAATTGTCCTGGAGAATTCATAGCAATTCACTCAACCTAAATCTATATTGCTGGTATAAGTCATGGCTCTAGGCTTGCTTGGTGTAGATACCTGGAGTGATTTTTTAGGAGGTTGGGGAGGACGACAACTTTCACAATATAAAGGGCGAGTTCCGAAAGTTTCCCGCTTTGTAGCTTGATTACATTCCTTACAAACAAAGTTAAAAACTCGCGTGTGAATCTGCCTTTTGTGCGCTCGGACAGTATATTCTCTAACATCAATTACTTTGGTTGCCATAATTAATAATTGCTAATCTGAATCCTCTTTATATAGCTATTCAAGCAAATGAAACTGTATCAGTGTGTGTTTTTAGAGAAGTTTTCCAATTTTCGGAAAATCCTATCTAAGTCAGAGATACAAACTGCTATTTCCGATATATTAACAGTGACTGAGATATATTTGCTCATCTCTTACATAAAAGCATGAAAAGAAATATAGACTAAATTTGTTGCCTTTATAACTCGTAAATATAAAAATGCCTTTTAGCATCTATCTTGAGAATTAACTATATAATTGGGAACATATTTTTAGGCACATTTTAGACTCAGGGTCATTGATAATGAGTTATTATCTGCTCTAATCGGCACAAAAAACGAAGGATGAAATGATTGTAAAATCCTTCATCCTTCCTGATTTAGCAAACTAAAAGGTTATTAACCAATACTAACCTTAACAGCTTTGTGTTTTTCCGATTCGGCTTTAGGAATAGTCAGATGGAGAATTCCATTCTTATATTCAGCCCTTACCCTTTCATTATCCACAACAGCAGGCAAGGCAATTAACCGTTGAAACTTGCCATAACGAAATTCGGAGCGAGTCATACCCTCTGCTTCTGTTGTCGTTTCTGATTTGCGCTCACCGCTAATAGAAACCGATTCGGGAGTGACTTCGACATCAAG
Organism: Nostocales cyanobacterium ELA583; assembly: GCA_037131225.1. Lineage (GTDB taxonomy): Bacteria > Cyanobacteriota > Cyanobacteriia > Cyanobacteriales > Nostocaceae > Dolichospermum. The sequence goes on from JBAXRM010000005.1 coordinate 52,103, forward strand.
ATCCTTTGCGTCCAAACCTGGTATTTCGACTCTCAATGTCAAATCATTATCAGTCTCTGCAATTTCAGCAGCAGGAATGAAAGTTAAGCCCATCTTTTCACCACCATCAGGTGGTAATAATTGTTCAAACAAGCGATCCATTTGTTGCCGGATAATACCCATTTCAGGGAATGGTTCCCAGCGTTCCATTTCTCGTAACGGATTCCAACGTACAAGTGTCATAACCATCTCCTCAAAAATCTATAATTTGATTTTCTGATTCGGTAAGACTAAATCTTCAGCTTCTGACCTGGTAAACAACAACACTAATGGCAAAACTTCTAACTCTTAATTTCTTGAAGCTTAATCTTTAGCTCCCCAATTAAATGGTAGCACTAGAAAATCAATTGCTTACAGTTCGGTTTTATAGATATTATCTTCGTAATAACCGTACTATTTAGTGAATAATTCCATGTTTATATATTAAGATATAAATGGAGGAGTTGCTACTATTTTTTAGACGAAAATATCTTCAATATGAAACTGTAAAGATTGAATCACATTATTAAGTAAATTGCTTTTATTTGTGTTGATAAAAAAGTGATCTCCATCTATCTGATGTAAACAAAAAGAGGCAAGAGTTTGTTCTTTCCATCCTGAAAGAGCAGTATAACTAACTGTTGGATCTTGTAAACCACCAAAAGCAGTAATAGGACAATCTAGAGGTGCTTGAGGAGTATACAAATAGGATTCTAAAACTTTAAAATCAGCGCGGATAATCGGCAAAAATATCTGCATCAATTCGGCACTTTTTAGCACTGCATCGGAAATTCCATTAAACTGGGATATTGCAGTTAAAAAATCCGTATCTGGTAATTGAGAAATTGGCGGGTTTTCAGCAGGAAATTGTGGTGCTTGACGGGCAGCAACAAAAAGATGTAAAGGGTGAAAATTATATTCAGAACGCAGTAACTTAGTTAACTCAAAACTAATTAATGAACCCATACTATAACCGAAAAAAGCAAAAGGTTTATCTAGATAGGGGATGATATTGATAGCTATTGCTCTAACTAAAGGTTGAATTTCTGTATATGCAAGTGATTTGATTTTTCTTCCTCTACCAGGAATTTCTATAGGACATAATTCCATAGTTGGTGGTAAATAATTAGCCCAAGTCCGAAAAACTGTGGCACTACCACCGGCATAAGCAAAACAAAATAAGCGTAATTTGGCTTGAGGATTGGGTTGAGGACAAGTTACCCAATCTGTAAAAGTATTTTTAGTTGTCATCACGAAAAATAGGTGAAAATGCTATAATTCAACAAGATTTTTTAGATTTAGATATATAGGGCTACTATTTGATTTTTGAACAGATACGTAGGGTGTGTTAGCGATAGCGTAACGCACCATTCTTAAGGATTTCGTGCGTTACGCGAAACGCTAACACACCCTACAAATACGTAATTTTATTCAAGAATCAAATCGGATTCCTATATTCATTCAATTAAGATCAAATAAATAATTTCCACTTGCTGAAAATTTACTCTTTTAATTACTGACTCAATTGGCAATATGCAAACAACTGATAAAAAAGCATGGTCTGGGGCAATATCTCAACCAGCAACGGAATTTGCTGCTACTCAATTACCCATTCTCGCTGGCAGAATCCCCGATGGTTTGCGGGGTACACTGTACCGGAATGGACCAGCACGACTAGAACGGAATGGTATTGGTGTGGGACATTGGTTTGATGGAGATGGAGCAATTCTCGCGGTTAATTTCACTAATGTAGAACCTCTTGGAGTTTATCGCTATGTGCAAACTACTGGTTATCAAGAAGAAACTGCTGCGGGTAAATTCCTGTATGGTAATTATGGCATGACTGCACCGGGAATTATCTGGAATCAATGGATAAAACCCGTAAAAAATGCGGCTAATACTTCCGTTTTAGCATTACCTGATAAACTTCTCGCATTGTGGGAAGGTGGCAAACCTCATGCTTTAGATTTGCAAACTTTAGAAACTTGTGGTGAAGATGATTTAGGAATTTTAACTAAAGGATTAAGTTATTCTGCACATTGTAAACAGGATGGAAATACAGGGGAGATTTTCAATTTTGGTGTGACTCCTGCCTTCAATGCCATACTTAATATTTATAAAAGTGACTCTACGGGCAAAATTCTCCAAACAGCAATACATCAATTGCAAGGAATACCACTAATACATGATTTTGTTTTAGCGGGGCAATATTTGATCTTTTTTATTTCCCCTGTCCGGTTAAATCTTTGGCCTGTTTTGGTAGGAACAAGTAACTATAGTGATTCTCTAGAATGGCTTCCCAAATTAGGAACTCAAATCATAGTCTTTGATAGAGAAAATTTATCTTTAGTTAGTCGTGGAGAAACTGAATCTTGGTTTCAATGGCATTTTGCTAATGGTTATGTAGATGCTAGTGGTGCGGTAATTATAGATATTGCCCGTTATGAAGATTTTCAAACTAATGAATATTTACGGGAAGTAGCTACAGGGGAAACTCGTACAATTGCCAAAAGTACATTTTTCCAAGTACAACTTAATCCTCTGACGGCAAAAGTCATTAAAATTGAACAGCTGACAAATCAACATTGTGAGTTTCCTAGTGTTCCTCCCAAAAATGTAGGTCAATTTTCTCGCTATACCTATATGTCGGGATTTCAACCAGGAACAGATATTAGTAACGAACTTTTAAATAGTATTGCTTGTTTTGATCATCAAACTGGAAATTTAATAGCCGCAAATATCGGAGAAAATTACTATCCTTCTGAACCTATTTATGTGCAAGATTCACAAAAATCTGAGCAAGGTTGGCTATTAACTGTGGTTTATGATGGTAATAATCATAGTAGTGAAGTGTGGATATTTGCGAGTAATTTACTAAACCCAGAACCTGTTTGTAAACTGGGATTACCTAGCGTTATCCCCCATAGTTTTCACGGTACATGGAAACCTATTAACAGGATTTATAAATAGGAATCTGAATCACAAATACAGTTCCTTCTCCAAGCGTAGAAAAACACTTAAGCTTACCACCATGTTTTTCTGTGATGATTTGATAACTGATAAACATACCCATGCCTGTTCCTTTACCTATAGGTTTGGTAGTAAAGAAAGGATCGAAGATGCGTTGCTGAACCTGTTGGGGAATACCGATGCCATTGTCAGCGATCGCAATTTCTACCCACGTATCTTTGATCACTGATGTGCGAATCCTAATCTGACTTGTTTCAGCTTGAATATCGTCACCTATTCCTTAGCAGCCGCTCCACTTACTAACCAACCCATTTGGGCGGTTTTGGGTAGAATTTACCCGTCCTGCTAGGTCTAAAGCTGTATATGAAGCCTAATATAGCGATCGCTACTGAGAGAATGACAAGCTGGAAATTATAACCAGTAGATAAGGGATTATTCATATAATATAATTGAAAAAAGTTAACTATTGTATCAATACCTTCACTAAAATCCTGAAATCCTATTAATAAGTAGGGGCAAACCCCCTGTGGTTGCCCTAAACATGGGGTAGGCACGGGGGCGCTACCCCTACATTAAATCCAAATTTTTTATATAATCAATTTTGCCTACCTACTTATCTTAACGATTTTATCAGAACAGAATTCACCGAGTCAGGAGTCAGAACGAATTCTGTACGACTAGGGGATGAGTAAATGGATTGAATCAACTTTACATACCGTTAGACATTTTGGGTTCCCCAACCTATTTAGTATAAAATAATTTAGTATAATAGTGTAAAAATATTTTGGGCTGGGCAACATGAGCGCCATTATTCACCACTTATAAAATGTTCTGTAAAAGTAAGTTGTAATTATTTGACTAATGACTCAACAAAACCGCATTGGCATTATTTTAGGAACTCGTCCCGAAGCAATTAAACTAGCTCCAGTAATTCAGGTTTTTCAAAGTTCTCCAGATTTTGAATTGCAGGTAATTCTCACAGGGCAACATCGAGAAATGGTTGAACAAGTAATGAATTTGTTCAAACTTAAAGCCGATTGGAATTTAGAGATTATGCAGCGTCAGCAATCTCTTAGCGATATTACTTGTCGGAGTTTACAAGGTTTAGAAGCATTATTTCAGGCGCAAAAGTTAGATTTTGTAATTGTTCAGGGAGATACAACAACAGCCTTTGCCGCTACTTTGGCAGCTTTTTATCAAAAAATTCCTGTTGGTCATGTGGAAGCAGGTTTAAGGACAGATGATTTATTTAATCCTTTTCCAGAAGAAGCTAATAGAAGATTAATTTCCCAACTCACACAATTACATTTTGCTCCTACTACTTTAGCGGTAGAAAACTTACAACGTTCCGGGGTTTTAGGAGAAATTCATCTAACAGGTAATACAGTTATTGATGCCTTGTTAAACGTAGCTGCAAAAAAACCAGCTTGTAATATACCGGGTTTAGATTGGCATAAATATCGGACAATATTGGCAACAGTTCATAGAAGAGAAAATTGGGGAGAACCTTTACAAGATATTGCTCAAAGTTTCTTACAAATTTTAGAAAAGTTTCCCGATACAGCCTTATTACTGCCATTACATAAAAATCCCACAGTTAGAGAACCATTACAAGAGTTGTTAGGGAATAATCCGCGTATTTTCTTGACAGAACCCTTGGATTATGCCGAATTAGTGGGGGCTATCGAGCGATCGCATTTAATATTAACAGATTCTGGTGGTTTACAAGAAGAAGCCCCCAGTCTTGGTAAACCAGTCTTAGTTCTCAGAGATACCACAGAAAGACCCGAAGCAGTCACCGCAGGGACAGCAAAACTCGTAGGGACACAAACTGAAAATATTGTCACAGCCGCTAGTGAACTACTCAGCAACCCCGACGCTTATACTAAAATGGCCACCGCCATTAATCCCTTTGGCGATGGCCATGCAGCAGAACGCATCCTACAAATGGTCAAAAATTATTTAGGTTGTTGAACTACAAAATCACAAATCTTGTAGGGTAAGCATCTCTTGTGGAGTGGGCATCTTGCCCGCCCATGTATTTAAATACCTAAAGCTCTCCGAGTTCGATAGCCAACAACACCATCTACACGCAGTCCATTACGTCTTTGGAAGTGACGAACTGCATTAATGGTTCGTGAACCGTAAACACCATCAACTCTAATACCTAAAGCCCTTTGGACTTCTCTGACTCGTTCACCTCTTGAGCCATATCTCGCCGTTACTCTACCACCAACACCGTATCCAGAATGATATCTACGGTGAGAATAGCCAGGACTGTTACCAATCCATCTTTCAGCAGCATAGTATCCTCGGTAACGTCCCGAAGAAATTCTCGCAAATCCATTTCTGACACTACCAGTTTCACCAATGTACGCACCATTGCGGACACAAGCTACAGATGAATTTTCAGTGCTAGGTCCGCTGCGAACATAAAGACAATTTCCATTAGTGCTGACATATTCGGCAGAAGCAAACTGCATTTGAGCAACTGTTGCTAGTAATATAGTCACGCCAGTCAATGTTAACCAGGCAGAAGATTTAAAAATTTTCCGCCAATTAAATGACGATTTGGGAAGATTTAACGCGAAAATTTCATTTGGTTGTTCATCTTCGATATACATATATGAATAAGCCAAATATTCCATAATCATCTGCTCCTTTATGTGAAATTTTGCAATACTATTGTCTAGTTTTAATCTTTATTGATTTTATGCTTCTTTATAACAATGTGTGGGCTACTATATTCCGCCATTTGAACTGTCACATCAGGTATTTGTAATGAAATCATCAATTACTCACCACCATGAGTAATTTTATTTCCCTAAACCATGAGAAGTGAGAAAACTATCAGCCCGAATTGGACTACCATTGCGCCAAATTTCTATTTTTTTTGGGCTGATTAAGTAGGAAAAAGTACCGTTATCTGCCTGATATTTATTATTATCAACTTTCCAAGCTAGAAGTTTTAAGAGTTGATTTGGTTCTTGTTTCAATTTTCCCAAATAAAATAACTGACCATTTTCTTCACAAACTTTGATACTGACTGTTGCTGTCTCTCCTTTCATAATTATAGTCCCCTTGCAATCAGTATTATTATTTATAGGTAAAACTGGTTTTGGAGTTAGGACAATTGGTTTATTTACTGGTGTTTTCGCGATGGTGATGGGCTGCAATAAACTAATAGGATTACTAGCTAAATGACCATCTGCATAAAATTCAAAATGCAAATGAGGGGCGGTACTATTGCCTGTTGAACCCATTTCGGCAATAATTTGACCTTGTTTAACCTTTTCACCCTTACTAACCAATAAACGGCTATTATGTCCGTAAACTGTCACACTGTCATTAAAATGTTTAATTTCGATAAAATTGCCTAATCCCCAATCATCCCAACCAGCTTTCACGACTGTACCAGCAGCAGCAGCTAAAATCGGAGTCCCTTTTGTACCAGCAATATCAATTCCCTCATGTTGATATTTAATGAAACCTTGAGAAAGCACCCCTTGAGTCGGCCAGATTAAGTTAGTCGTAGCTGCGGAGTTAATTAGAGAAACTGTCTGAGTTAAAGCGGGGGAAACTGTATTTAACACTAAAGAACAGGAGATGACAGCCATGAAAGCATAATTACAAAAGCGGTAGATATTAACTTTTTTCATCTGTTTCTAGCCTAATGATTGCTATAGCAGGGAAAAGGAAATTAAAGCCAACTGCTTTAAATGGAGAAATGCTATAGTTATTTGCTATTTCAGTCTCAATTGTGTCACATCAGGACAATTAGCTGGTTAAATTTACAACTTGTACAAATTTACAAAAGAAGGGAACAGGAACAGGGAACAGGGAACAGATAAGAAACACTCATTTGCACCAGTTTAAAGCTCAGTCAAAAAAAAGATGTTTTTACAAGATGCGTAGCACGAAAAAACAGCACTTCGACACCGCTCAGTGACCGTGTCATTATTTCAATCTCATGTTTTTAAACATGAATTTTTCCTATTCCCTGTTGCCCGTTCCCTGTTCCCTCTGAATTATTAATTATGGATTTTGTATGACGAGAGAAGCCCATGACCAATTTGCAAAAGAATATCTAGAGGAATTATTAAAACCTTTAGGTCAAGTAGATATTGGTAAAGATATAAAAAGCGAAGTTAGAGAAATAGATATTTCCTTTGTTCCCAATCAATCAAACCCTGTAAATTCCGATTTAGGATTATTAGCAAAAATGGCAGTTACAAGCTGTCTATTTGAACCTTTTCGCAATCCTCCCAATGAAATGACCATTAGAAGTTGTATGTCAAAATTATACAGCCTTCATGAAGAATTATTTAGACAAGCAAAAAGAGAAAATCGGCGGCTCATGGAAAATGAGTTGCCATTTTTATGGATTTTAACACCAACTTGTTCAAAAAATAAACTAGACGGATTTAGAGCTCCACTCAAAGATGATTGGGAAACAGGAGTTTATTTTCTAGGAGAATTGCATAAAACCGCAATTGTGGCAATTAACCAATTACCCAAAAATCAGGATACACTATGGTTAAGGGTGTTAGGTAATGGGGAAACCCAAAAACAAGCAGTACAAGAACTGATAACAGTTTCCACAGAAAACCAGCGGAATTATCTACTGGAAATTTTAGCATCTTGGCGTAAAAACATAGAGATTAACACTAATATCAACGATGAAGATAGGGAGTTGATTATGACTTTATCACCAGCATATCTCAAACAACGCGAGGAATGGCGACAAGAGGGACTGCAAACGGGACTAGAAAGGGGACTACAAACAGGACTACAAACGGGAAGAGAAGAAGAATTGCGGTTAATAGTAGGAAGTTTACTAACAGCACGTTTTGGTAATTTAGATCAGGAATTATTAGCTGTTGTTACTCCTATTATGGAACTTTCTCTCACAGAAAGAACTGATTTATTACTCAATTTATCTCAGTTATCTCGTGAGGAATTATTAGCTAAATTCCCCATTAATTAACCCATTTTCTTAGGTTGGCTAGAACGAAGACCAAACCCAACAAATTATCATAAATGTTGGGTTTCGTTCCTGTTAGTGTCATGAAGTTTTCGCCATTTATATAATCCCATTTTGCGACTCCCCCTCGGGAGCATCTCACCTTTGCAATAAGTATAAATGCTTAAAACAATAAATGAAAAAGTTAAAAAAGAGAACCATTTAAATAGGCACTGCGATGACGAAGGACTTGCGGCAGCAATTCTCATTTTGAAAAAAATAAAGTATTAGCCCCAATTTTGGAATTCA
>JBAXRM010000006.1:0-55858 GCA_037131225.1 Nostocales cyanobacterium ELA583
ATTGTCGGAAAATGTCAATAGATGTCTGAAGATTTGATGTCCTATTCTTTACTCTACCTTTTGGTATATTAGCGATCGCATAGGACACCAATTGCGAGAAACTAAGAACAAGTTTATTGACAATAAGGAGAATCTCATGGCTTGGACTAAAGTTTTAGCTGCTGACGCGCTTGCAGTCGGTGCGCGGGAAGTAGTCAAAGTGGGTAATAATCATAAAATCCTACTGTTAAACCACGAAAATCAGCTTTATGCTGTAGATAATACCTGCCCTCACTTAAAAATGTCCTTGGAAAAAGGGAAAATCGAAAATGGGGCGATAGTTTGCCCCTTCCACCGCAGCGCCTTTGACTTGGGTAATGGTGAAGTAAAAACTTGGTGTCCGTTTCCACCCGTAGTTGGTAAATTACTGTCAATGGTTTCTTCAGAAAAAACTTTGCCAACCTATCCCCTCAAAGTGGAAGAAGGCAACATTTTGATTGATGTACCAGCATAATAGTAGGATTTAAAGCAATTCTATGTGAGGTTGAAATGTAGAGATGTTCCATGTAACGTCTCTACAACTAAATTTCTGAATATTTATTTATATAGCGGTATGCACTTGAATGAGGTAAATCATAGCCCCCTCATCGCTTGCGGGGAGGGGTTCTTGTATCTCACTCAACAAAAGAAACGCTATAACGTCTCTACAATTTAACTGATTTCTGAATATTTATTAATCATTGTTTTCACATTTAATAAATGTTCTTCGACAATTTCGGGAATTTCGGTGTTGGTTTTAATAATTAATTCACCAATCGTATTATTAGCAACTTCATTAATAGTATCAATTAAAATATTTGGCATAGTAATATTAGCTTCAGCAATCTGTTTAATGGTAGCTTTGGGGTTATCTTGCTCAACTATAGCTTTTAAAACTTGAATTTTATAACCTGGGAGATGTTGTAAGAAATTATGCCATTCTGTGGGTAAATTTCTCGGTTTATGATCTTTTCTATCAACTATATCTAAATCTAATGGTTCTAGTAATTCATCAAAAGGAAATAAATCTAGGTTATTTTCTTCATAATCGGGTAATATTGGCGAATCAATTGTTTCTACTTGTTGAAGTAATTCCCAAACCTGATTTTGTAATAAATCCCGTTCATCTTCCAAGATAGAAATTTGATTTTGTAGTTGATTAACCTCAGATTTTTGTTCTAATGTCTGATTTTGTAAAGAATTGAGCGTATTTTCTAGATTAATTTTTGTCGTATTTGTCTCTATGAGTGAATCATTTTGTTTAGCGAGTTTCAGTTCTTGATTTTGAACTTCTATTCGCAATTCATACAGCTTTTCCTCTAATTGTGGTTTCAGTCTTTCTAAGAGAATTACATCATTTTCTAGTTCTTTTTTGTGCTGTTTAAGTGTATCAAGTTGAGGTTGAATTTGATTGATTTCGGCACGAGATACGTTACAATTTAGTTCTAATCGGCGCTTTTCTGCAATTAGATTATTGCAAATATTATTCAGTTCTATATTACTGTTATCGAGGTTTTTAAATTCTAGTTTGAGATTATTTACCTCAGCTTCAAGTTGCCTTTTTTGAGCAGCAAATGTACCTATATCTCTATGTAAACTATCCCTTTGACTACGACAATCTCCAATTTGGTTTTCTAGTTGCAGAGTTTCTGTATCTAATAAATTTCTATACTCTTCCAATTGCTGTATTTCTCTGAGAATACGGGATTTTAATCCTTCTATGTCCCGAATCCGTCTTTGGAGAGAACCAATCATCCTCATTTCATCAATTCTTCGCCGTTTATCCACAAGAAATGCGGCTGCATAAGTAGCCAGAACTGTAATTATCCCGGTAAGAAAAGCTTTAGAAAAATCCCAGTTAGGAACAAGGCTTAAACCAAAACTGACACTAAAAGCAGCTATACCTAAAACAACTTGATAATTAACTATTGTTGGTTGCGTTTTGCGAGGTTTTATTGCGGTTAAGCTGTTAGAATTATTAGTAATTAACGTCATTATGCCTCACGTTTTAATTTGTAAATATACAGTTATAATTTAGGAGTCACCGAGTCAGGATTCAGGAGAAGGAAGAAGGAAGGAAGAAGAATAAAAGTTATGTATGGCTTTTACCATAAATTTTGGATCTTATTCAAGTGATACCGCTATAATTGATTTCGATCATGAATCTGAAGTAAGATTTTTGTTCTCACCAAATACAGCTAAATCTGCGTTTAAAAAGTCAATAAACTGTCTTGCGGTTCTACCAGAACGGCCATTATGACGGGTTGCCCATTGTAAGGCTTGAAATTCTAAATCTTCGGCAGAAATATTGATATTTGCTGCTAAATGCTGAACTATTTGTAAATAGGTTTTTTGATCTGCGGCTTCAAAGGTTAATGTTAGACCAAAGCGATCGCTAAAAGACAACTTCTCTTGCATTGTATCCCAACTATGAACTTCATTGTTATCCTTGGGATCTGGTCTATCAGTAAAATATTCTCGGATTAAGTGCCGGCGGTTAGAAGTAGCATATACAACTACATTTTTTGGTCTAGCAGTTATATTTCCCTCTAAAACTACCTTCATTGCCTTAAAAGTATCATCATCCTCTTCAAAGGAAAGATCATCTACAAAGATAATAAATTTCTGGGGAACTCCTCGCAATAGTTCGACAATTTTGGGTAAATCCGGCAATTCTGACTTAGACACTTCTATTAAACGCAGGTTTCTATGACTATACTCATTTAACAAAGCTTTAATTAAAGAAGATTTACCTGAACCACGACTACCATAAAGTAATACGTGCAGTGCTGTTTCTCCTGACAATAAAAACTCTGTATTTTTTACTAAAGCATCTTTTTGCCACTCATAACCTACCAATGTAGACAGTTTTACTGAATCAGGGTGAGGAATACCGACTAATTGCCCACTTTGCCAACGAAAAGCCCAATATTGGGCAAATAATCCAATTCCATACTGCTGATAATAAACGGCTAAATCTTCTACAGCATCACTCCAATTGTCTAACTGGGGAATAGACATCATTAAACTCGTTTCTATCCCTACAGATTCTGGTTCTCGATACCAAACCACAGGAGAAATAGGTAAATGAGTCGCCATTTGCACCCACTCGCTTAAAACTGCACTATTACATTCATATAAATTTTGTAATATTTGCAAATCATGTTGGACAGCAATAACTAAAGATGATGGTAATTTGCTAAAATCCTGCTGTTGTACCAATTTACTAAAAGGATTATCCGCAGTCAGAATTTGCTTAATTAAATATTCTTCCCAGGTTTGATGACTGCTGGCTAAAGCTTGGAAATAACTACCGTAAGCTTGAAGGCAATCCCGCCCATCTGCATCACTATAACGAATAGTTTGTAATAAATTCAGAAAAGTCCTACCCACATCGCTTTCTAGGACAGATTGGTACAGTAAAAGGGAGGCAGCCTGGCGTTGTAGAAGTTGAACCGCTGTATAAGATGTGGTATTTGCCGTAAGCATTGCTAGATGATCTTTCAAAATTCAAAACGGTGGGAGTAGGGTTTTACTAGAAGTACCATTTTACTGATCTAATGCGCTACTCTCATCATCATAGAACTCTTCATCTGCCAAAAGCTGAGTGAATTGCTTCATTCCTTGCCGACGCTTAGTATCACGCTGTTGCTTATATTGCATCAAATCGTCAAATCTCACACGTCTGTGTGTCCCTACTCTAATACAAGAAATTTCACCCCTAAACGCAATATCCGAAACAATAATCAAATAAATAAAAATATGCTTTGTGAAACTTAGGTAAAAATAGAGACATTATTTTCAGGATAATTGATTTACGCATCTAAATACCTGTGCTTTGACCTTACTTTTTAAATATGCAAAGTAGTACACAACAGCGTAAATCAACTACCTATAAATCAGGAATTTACAAAATAGCAAAAAAGCTTGATTAATCAGCTTCTTAACTACGACTTTGCATGACTAGGAGATACTTTCATCATTCCAGGGTGGAAGAGAACAGCAATTAATATCATTTAAACAGACTTTACCCCATTGTAAAGCCCAACGCACCAAAGCCACACGGTTATCAGTTTTTGTCTTGCTGAGAATATTACTGATATGGTTATCAACTGTGCGTTTACTAATTTCCAGTTTGACTGCAATTTCTTGGTTAGTTAAGCCGGTGGCCACTAAGTCGATGATTTGCAGTTCTCTGTCTGACAGACTAACACGGGTCCCAGACTCACTAGTAGCCATGACTTACTATTTCTCCCTTGGTATATGTACTCAAATCTTATTCCCCATTCTAGAAGATTCTTTCCGAGGTAGATAGTTTTAAATGTTGCTAATAATACTAATGTCAAGATTTTCTTTTAATTTTAGGTTTGTAGTCATAACCGCTACAAATCAAGGGTATTTATTTTAACTAAGATGAGTAAAAAGGCTCTTGCTAACTGAGGGACATTTTTTTGATCATCCAAAATATATCTAGCTTAGTGTCAAACTAAATTTAGATTATGCCCCATCGAAAATCAAAAATGAAATGAGTAATCCCTCTGTTTTATGTCTTGGTGAAGTCTTGTTTGACTGTTTAGCCGATCAATTGGGACTTAAGCTGGAAGAAGTGAAATCATGGACTCCCTATCCCGGAGGTGCGCCGGCGAATGTGGCTTGTGCTTTAGTAAAGTTAGGAACTTCAGCCGGTTTTATGGGGGCTGTGGGTGTGGATGAAGCAGGGAATGAGTTGGTAAAATTATTAGAAGATGTTGGCGTGAATACGGCGGGTGTACAACGTCATTCTACAGCACCAACAAGACAAGTATATGTGGTTAGGGATTTGGCGGGCGATCGCACTTTTGCCGGTTTTGGTAAATATGATACCTCTCAATTCGCTGATACCCGTCTTCAAGCGACAAAATTGCCAACTGCGCTCTTTGAGGAAGCGGACTTTTTGGTAGTAGGAACTTTAGAACTAGCTTATCCTGAAAGTGAAAAAGCTGTTTTGCGGGCTTTGGAGTTAGCAGAACAATATGACCTCAAAATTATTCTGGATGTCAATTGGCGACCAGTATTTTGGCAAGATGAAAACACAGCTAAGACCAAAATTCTAGACTTGGTAAAGCGCTTTGATTTTATCAAGCTGACCAAAGAAGAGGCACAATGGTTATTTGACACAACAGACGCAGGGGCAATTACTTATAAACTCAATTCTTTGGAAGGGGTTTTGGTGACAGATGGTGAACATGGTTGTTCCTATTGTTTAGGAGAAAATGAAGGTAAAATCCCGGCGTTTTCCATGTCTGTGGTAGATACAACTGGTGCGGGAGATGGTTTTTTGGCTGGGTTTATTCATCAATTGCAACAAGTGGGGATTCACAGCCTTAAAGACGCAGAAACAACTAAAAGGATTGTCACCTATGCCAGTGCTGTGGGAGCATTAACTACTATTAAACCAGGAGCGATCGCTTCCCAACCCACTGCGGCTGAAGTTGATGCTTTTCTAGCTTCCCATCAACTTGCCTAAATTGCTAAAGCAGTTCTAATCTTCTTTACAATCACTTCGGGCAATTCAGAAACATCAACACAAATACAATTATCTGGCTCTTCAAGGTCATGAAACTGACTTTTGAGGAGCTTTTCGGTCATAAAGTGATTTTGTCGGGCTTTTAGCCTGTTTTCAATCACATCAAAAGACCCCTTCAGGTAAACTAGCTGAATGCAGCTATCAATCATCAGCATTTGACGATAGTTAGTTTTGAGTGCTGAACAAGCCAAAACGACATTTTTATTTTCTTGTAGCCAATTTTTGATAGCTGCTTGTAAATCTTCTAACCAAAGCTTTCTATCAGCATCATTGAGAGGAATACCCAGCCGCATTTTTTCGATGTTTGTTGCTGTGTGGAAGTTGTCAGCGTCGCTAAATTTCCAGTTTAGTGTTTCTGCTAAGAGTTTACCAATGGTAGTTTTACCAGCACCAGAAACGCCCATTAAAAGAATAATCATTGATAGCTATTTTTAGATCAATGAATTACATATTAATGAATGTTTCGCGCAAAGACGCAAAAAAGCAAAGGCGCAAAGAAATTAATTAGTCTGCTTTCTAAATAATAATTTCCATCAAATCATGTTTTTAGTTTCCATCCCCGTTAGGGGAAGTAGTAATGGAAAGATTTCTGTTAGCCTAAATGTAGAAGACGTTTTAAGGTTTCCATCCCCGTTAGGGGAAGTGGTAATGGAAAGCTAAGCGGATACTTCACAACCTTGTGGAGTATCTCGAAGTTTCCATCCCCGTTAGGGGAAGTGGTAATGGAAAGAATGTTCCCAAGGCGCCCGAAACGGTTCCAAACGGACTAAGTTTCCATCCCCGTTAGGGGAAGTGGTAATGTAAAGTCTATTCTGCTTTTGTCATTGGGGGGATATTGGATTGTTTCCATCCCCGTTAGGGGAAGTGGTAATAGAAAGTTTTTGGTGTTGTTGTTTTTGGTGTTGTTGTCTCTGAGTTTCCATCCCCGTTAGGGGAAGTGGTAATAGAAAGTCAATTTGACCCCCCCCAACACGGCAACCCCCCAGAACGTTTCCATCCCCGTTAGGGGAAGTGGTAATAGAAAGTCAATAGAAAATGGGAAGATTCCAGTGTGCTGGTGGCAAGTTTCCATCCCCGTTAGGGGAAGTGGTAATAGAAAGCTGGTTCGTTTTTAGGAACTGGATTCGGGGTTCAAATACAGTTTCCATCCCCGTTAGGGGAAGTGGTAATAGAAAGTTAACCAAGTATATCGATATAGCAACTACTCGAGCAAAGGTTTCCATCCCCGTTAGGGGAAGTGGTAATAGAAAGAGTTCACTTCTGGAAACCTTGCTGAGCAAGGGTTTCAGATACCCCAATCGACACACCTCTAAAAAATCGAAAAATTTTCCTAGCCGGCGGCAGATTTTGGAGGCTGAAGGCTTTGCTGTGTAAGCAGGCGACACACCTCAACGAAATTATAGGGTTTTCAAGGTTCGGGCGAGGTGTGTCGAAAAATTTCAACACATTGTATTAATTGTATATAACACTGCGGCAATTGTCAAGAATTTATCCACAAGCCAGCCATCTATTTGTAACAAAGATTTTGGGCATGGGTGCTAAATCTTCAGTTTTGCTAAACCCAAATAACGGATACCTTCTGGAGATATATCAAACCGACATGGGAGAACTTCTAAACCCAGCTTAATCGCTTCTCGCAACAACTGACCATATACGGGATCTGTACTATCTCCAGGTGCAAATTCTACACAATCACCTCGATTAATAAAATACAGCATTACCGACCGACTGGCGGGTAAAACTTCCATTAATTCCCGTAAATGCTTTTGTCCTCTGGTGGTTTCTGTATCGGGAAATAAGGCTAAAGTTCCCTGACACCAAGTTGTATTTTTTACTTCTAAATAAATTGGGCGTTGTTCAGAACTTCCCGTCAAATAAAAATCTATCCGACTTTTGCGATCTTTTCCATAAACAACTTCACCCTTTACCTGTTCATATTCACCCAACTCTGGAAATAACCGTTTTTCTAAAGCTAATTTAATGACTCGATTAGGTAAAGCTGTGTTAACACCCACCCAAGCTGCTTGATTATCATTAACCTGAATCAACTCTAATGTATAAGCTAACTTGCGGTTAGGATTGTCACTTTTAGAAACTTGTACAGCACTACCAATAGTAGAAACTCCCGTCATTGGCCCTGTATTCGGACAGTGTGCTGTTACTACCTTTCCAGAATCTAGTTGAACATCAGCAAAAAACCGCTTGTAGCGCTTGAGTAAAATGCCAGGATAGAGTGTGGGGTAGTTATAGAGCCAATCAATCATTAGTCATAAATAGGTAGAGCATTGATTCATAATAACTCAAGATCATTGACAGTCTCGGTGACTAAAGCAAATTGTGAAAATTACCATGAACGCAATACGGATAATTACAAGATTTGAATGTTAATCAATTACTCAGAGGTAATTATGCAAAAAAGTCTAATTTAGATCATAAATTAGTAACTTTTGTAGTCAAATTTACGATATTTTTAGAGGAATTAAATATAATAGATGTTACAGCTTACCATTTAGATAAATATGGTAGCATTTACCAGTGCAAGGAAAAATATCCTATGCAAAAAGTCTCACTCTATACAGAATTAGAATATGCTTTTCTGTTTACCCTCAGAAAAGTCAACTCGATTAATACAGCAGGTTTTCGAACATTTTTTGAGAATTTACCAATTGACCCTTATGTTCAGGGTGAATATCGTTCTCGCAGGTTATCCAGATTTAAAGTTTCTGGGGATAAATTGGTTAAATTGCCTCATGGATATCTATTACAAAGTGGAAAATATAATCCCTTATTAGGAGATATTAAAAGAGAGTTTGCAGAATTAGATGATGCACTCATAGAACTAGAGATTTTTAAGAATCTGATTTTCGCATTCTGTGATGCTTGTAAATTATATCCAGAAGCAGATATTGGTGTTCATCAAATTAGAATTAGCTGTTTACCAAATCATCTAGGACATCCTGCACCTGAAGGTATTCACCGGGATGGTAGTGATATTATTGGCATCTTTTCTGTAGATAGAGATAATATTCAAGGTGGAGAAGCTCATGTATACACTGCTAAAAAAGAAAAGCCAGTTTTTAACAAAATTCTCCAACCTGGGGAACTATTTTTAGTCAATGATCGTGAATTTTTCCATTTTGCAACTCCCATAAAAACCCAAAATCCTGGCATGGGAAATATGGATGTCTTTGTAATTACTTCTCCTAGTTTAATATCCGATTTTTAATCACAAAATCTGTGGGGGCGGGGTTTCCCTGCCCTAAATTGTACTTATCGTATATAAGCGATAACCGCTGTATAAATAATATAAATAAATGAAATTGCGTCGTTTTCGGAGTGGGAATCACTTGTTGAATTAGGTGCGTCAGATACAGGAAATCTGTTTTTTGCGAAATTATCGGGTCTGACGCACCCTACAAGCGATAAAAAATAAAACTGTTAGAATCAGGATATCCAGGATTAAAGGATGAGCAGGATGAAACCTGAGATTTTGTTACCAATGACTAATAAATAATAAATAATATGAATGAAGAATTTTATAACCGGGGATTAGAAAAAGCCCAACAAAAAGATTATACAGGTGCGATCGCCGAATTTACTGCTGCTATCCACCAAAATCCTGATTTTAGTCAGGTATATATCCAACGGGGTTTAGCATATTATGATTCTGGGGCAATTCTGGAATCAGTTTATGATTATACTGAAGCTATAAAATTAGATGAATCTAGAGGAGAGGCTTTTTATTGTCGCGCTTTAGCTAGATTAAAATTAAAAAATCTTCCCGGTGCTTTAGATGATGTAGAAAGGGCAATTCGTCTGAATTCTGATGATGCTGCTGCTTATGATTTACGGGGGATTGTCCGCCGCAAACAAGGATATATTCAAGATGCTATTTTTAATTTTAAGAAAGCAGCCGAATTATATCTAGAACAAAAAGATAAGGAAAAATGTCAAAGTTGTTTGCAAAAAATTAAACAGCTACAACCACCGCAAAAGCCAGAACAACAAATAAATAAGTCTGTACCTTTATCTATTACTTCCACTAATCAATATTTTCAGCAATTATTAACCAAGGCAGAACAGGGAGAAACTGAAGAAGCTATTGCTGATTTAAATTGGGTATTAAAGGCTGATCCTAAAGATGCTCAAGCCTATTGCTGTCGCGGTGTAATCCAATGTAAACTTGGTAATTATCGAGAAGCAATTACTGATTTTAATCAAGCACTAAAACTGGATTTTCAAGATGCTATTGTTTATCGTAACCGAGGAAAAGCCCGTTGTCAAATTGGTGATTATCCGGGGGCTTTATCGGATTTACACCAAGCTTTAAAACTGCAACCAGAAGATCCTTTAGTTTATGTTGCTAGAGGTAATATCTATCGAGAAATGGGTAATTGTTTAAATGCAATTCAAGATTATAGTCAAGCATTGCAAATAAATCATGATTATGCTCCAGCTTACTACAATCGTGGTCTTGCCTATACTTTGTTAGAAGAAATAAAAAATGCTGTAGCTGATTATCAAAAAGCAGCGAGTATTTATTGTGAACAGGAAGATTGGGAAAATTATCAACAGGTATTAAATAGGTTACAAAAAATTCAAATATCCCAGCCTGTAATTAATAATCAGAAATATGAAGTTTTACGTCAGCGACTGTTGCGGTTAGTGGGGGGACAATGGGAAATTGCCAACCGCTTGATTCAACAACAAGAATATAATTATCCGGGAATGTCAGATGATTGGTATTTGCAAAGAGTGATTGATCAGTTAGAAAGAGATCGGAACTGAAAAAACATAACACCTACTTATCTGGCTTCTTAAAGAAGTCAGGTATCTACATTTTCACATTAATTTAGTTAACCTGTATACAATTTTCGTCTTAAAAACAAAGCACAGATAAAGATTTCATGAAAGCTTATCTTTAAGTATAGCCGATTATTATAATTTATCGTACCATTGATTTTTATAAATACACATCATTACTTAAATCAAAGGAAATAAATAACTGAAAAAGAAATCAAGGAAAATTCAGAAATTCATCTATTTTCGACTTTGAATTTCTGATTTTAGATCAGAACTATGGTTCCTTTGATCAAAAATTTGAATTCAGGCTTTCAACGTTTTTAAATTTAGGATTTTCAATCTAATATCTGGTTATAAGGCTAGATTTTATATACCAATGACTAATATTTACCCAGCAATTTCTAATACCATATTCAAGCAAAGATTTGTTTGCAATCGTTTAATCACTTCACCAGAAGGCTTTATAGACTTTCCCAAATTTGAGATTGAACAGTCTATACCTAGCAGATTTGAAAAACAAGTTAATCAATATCCAGATCATATTGCTATCAAAACTCAGAATCAAACTCTCACTTATGCACAGCTAAATAAAAATGCTAATCGGTTAGCCAATCAAATTCTTGAACAACGAGGAAATAAATTAGAAGTAATTGTATTACTACTGGAAAAAGGTGCAGATTTTATTACGAGTATTTTGGGAGTATTGAAAACAGGTAAAATCTTGGTTCCTTTAGATCCCACATTTCCTCTTGATAGACTGACTTATATTATTAAAGATTGTCAAGCTGTCGCATTTATTACCAATAATTTAAATTTGGATTTGGCAAAAAAACTCACTAAAACTGCTAGTAATAATTGTCAGTTATTTAATATAGACAATATTGATAGCCATAATTCCTGCCAAAATCTCTCTATCAAAATATCACCAATAACACCAGCTTATATTATTTACACCAGTGGCTCAACTGGTCAACCTAAAGGAGTTGTGCAAAATCATCGTAATGCTTTGCATTACTGTATGAATGACACAAAAACTCTATTCATTAACCATCAAGATCGTGTAATTTTTCTCTATTCTTGTAGTGCTTTAGGTGGAATATTATGTATTTTCTACACCTTACTCAATGGTGCTAGTCTCTATTCATTTAATGTCAAAGAACAGGGATTAACTAATTTAGTTAATTGGTTGATTACCTCAGAAATTACTATTTATCATTCATTTACAACGCTGTTTCGGCATTTTGTAGATACCCTTACAGGTGCAGAAAATTTTCCCAAAATTCGTCTAATTAAATTAGGTGGTGAAGCTACCTTAATTAGGGATGTTGAAAATTATAAAAAATACTTTTCTTCAGATTGTCTTTTATATGCAAGTTTAGGTGCAACTGAAGCAGGGACTTTTCGCAATTTCATAGTTGATAAAAATACGGAAATAGAGAATAGCACCGTACCCATTGGCTATGCAGTTGAAGATATGGAAGTTGTGCTATTAGATGAAGCAGGTGTAGAAGTTGAAAATGGTAATATTGGAGAAATTGCTCTCAAAAGTGAATACTTAGCTCTAGGTTATTGGCAAAAACCAGAATTAACACAAACTGTATTTTTACCAGATATTCAAAATAGCAAAAAAAGAATTTATCGCACAGGTGATTTAGGCTGTATTCAAGCAGATGGTTGTTTAATTCATAAAGGAAGAAAAGACTTTCAGGTAAAAATTCGAGGCTTCCGTATTGAAGTTGCAGAAATTGAAATGGAATTGCTGAAAATTAGCAACATTAAAGAAGCTGTAGTTATAGCTAGTGAAGATAGTCCAGAAAATAAACGTCTCATAGCTTATATTGTTCCTCAACAAAAACCAGCCCCTACTACTAAAGAAATTCGGCAATATTTACAGGATAAATTACCTGAATATATGCTTCCTAGTGCCTTTGTGTTTTTAGATGACTTGCCATTAACACCTAATGGTAAATTAGATAGAAAGGGATTAATAGCATTTAATTTAATTAAGCCAGAGTTGACAGAAAATTTTGTTAATGCCCATGATGATATAGAAAGTCAATTAATAAAACTTTGGGAAGATTTGTTGGGGGTTGAACCTATTGGTGTTAAAGATGATTTTTTTGAATTGGGGGGAAATTCTTTATTAGCAGTGCGGTTATTTGCCGATATAGAACGTAAATTTGCCAAAAAACTGCCTTTGGCGGCTTTGTTTCCCACAGCTACAATAGAAGCAATAGCCCAAATTATTCACCAAGAAACACTTTTAGAAAATACCCCCAAAGTTCATTATTCATCTTTAGTAGAAATTCAATCTCAAGGTACAAAACCACCTTTATTTATGATTCATCCCTTGGGAGGAGAAGTATTATGTTATCGAAATTTAGCAATACATTTAGGGTTAGACCAACCTATGTATGGACTTCGACCCCAGGGAATAGATGGAAAACAGCCTTTTTTGCTGCGTGTGGAAGATATGGCTGCAAAATATCTGCAAGAAATGCAGACTCTTCAACCTCAAGGCCCCTATTTTCTGGGAGGATATTCCTTTGGGGGTATTATCGCCTATGAAATAGCTCAACAAATTCGTAGTCAAGGTCAAAAAGTAGCACTTTTAGCTATGTTAGATACCTGTCGTCCTGGTTATCAACGACGGTTATCATTTAAGAGGCGAATTTTGTTGCATATCAATAATATCTTTCAACGTGGACCTAAATATATTGCTCATAAAGTTAAGGGTTGGTGCAAACAAGTTTATTACAATACTAAACAGTTTTGCAATCATTACTTTCTTGCTCGTTCTCATGTCATTGTACCTGAAGATAAAAAGTATTTAGAAATATCAAATGCTCATAAACAAGCTTTAAATACCTATGTATTTCGACCTTATTCGGGAAAACTAACTCTTTTCCGCACGAGAGATGAAAATCGCACTGAGGCTATAGGTTTAGAATATGATTCACAATTTGGTTGGGGTGAGATAGTTACAGATGATTTAGATGTTAAATACATTCCCGGTTCTCATCTTTCCCTCCTCAATGAACCGAATGTGAGAGTATTGGCCAAACAAGTGAAAATTTGTCTAGAGAAAGCTCAGAGTCTAGAATAGTAACTTGAATGGGCGCAAGTCCTGCGCCCCTACGTCCTGCTTTTTAAACTTCATGAATCTTAATGATAACACTGCAAATATTTGTGATATAAATATAAAGTACGGTAATCCTACTCAAAAACCGTAGATTATTTGCAGAGGTATAGCACCAGTGGGCATAGTAGTAGAAAACGTCTCTAAACAATTTGGTAGTTTCCAAGCAGTTGAACAGATAAACCTGGAAATTCAAAGTGGTTCGCTGGTGGCTTTACTTGGTCCGTCTGGATCTGGTAAATCTACCTTGTTACGATTAATAGCTGGTTTAGAATTACCAGATACGGGCAAAATTATCCTAACAGGTAAAGATGCCACCAATCAAAGTGTGCAGGAAAGAAATATTGGGTTTGTGTTTCAGCACTATGCCCTATTTAAACATTTAACTGTCCGCAAAAATATTGCCTTTGGTTTAGAAATTCGCAAAGCTCCCAAAAAGAAAATTGAGGGAAAAGTAGAACAGTTATTAGAACTGGTACAATTAAGTGGATTAGGCGATCGCTATCCTTCGCAACTTTCCGGCGGACAAAGACAACGGGTAGCATTAGCTAGAGCATTGGCTGTAGAACCTAATGTACTATTGTTAGATGAACCATTCGGCGCACTTGATGCTAAAGTCCGTAAAGACTTACGAGCTTGGTTACGTCGTCTTCATGATGAGGTTCATGTTACCACAGTTTTCGTTACCCACGACCAAGAAGAAGCAATGGAAGTTTCTGATGAAATTGTGGTAATGAATAAAGGCAAAGTAGAACAGGTAGGAACACCCGCACAAATTTATGATCATCCGGCATCTGCATTTGTGATGAGTTTTATCGGTCCTGTAAATGTATTACCTAGTTCTGCAAAAATCTTTCAAAGTAGCGGTTTTGAATCAACAAATCCAGAAACGTTTTTGCGTCCCCAAGATATCATTATCGAAACCGTTGGTAATGGAACAACAGCACAAGCCACAGTGAGCAGAATCATTCATTTAGGCTGGGAAATTCAAGTTGAATTAACCTTAGATGATGGACAAATGATGACAGCCCATTTAACAAGAGAACGGTTCGATGAATTAAAATTAGAACCACAAGAAAAGGTTTATGTTAAACCTAAAGATGCTAAATCTTTTCCACTTTATTATTCAATATAAAACAGGTAATAGGGAAGAATTATTACCCATTACCCATTACCCATTACCCATTACCCATCACTTATTAAATCAGAGATTTTGCTTTTTCAGATGCTTTTCCTAACCCTACCAACTGGTAGCTAAGATCCCACATCCGCTTGCCTTTTTCGTCATCGCGTGCTTGGGGAGAAACCTTTTGTCCAAAAGATTCCCGTCCTTCTTTTTGACGATTTCCCCAACTCCAATAAATACCAGATTGTTTGTATTCAGGATCAGCAACTACCATGGCAACCCGTTCTCCTGATAATTCCTCAGTCACAAATCCTCCAGTAATATACTTTTGGAAAAGAGGGAAAATCTTCTGGAACAAAGGATAATGATTGCGGAATAAAGCCGTTGTTGCCACACAACCAGGATAGAGAGAACTGAAGGTAATACCAGTGGATTCATGAAAACGGCTATGTAGTTCACGCATGGTGAGAACGTTACATACCTTGCTATCTTTGTAGGCCTTGACTGGTTCAAATTGCTTACCGTCAATCATGCAAATGGGATTTTGGAAACCTGCTGCAAAACCTTCAAAATTACCCAAATCTGGACGAGGAGGAATTTTTCCACCTAATTCATCTGGGTTGTGGGTAACAGTTCCCAAAATCACCAATCTTTTATCAGCCGCAGGTGATTTTTGCAAATCTGGTAACATCAAGTTACATAGAAGAAAATGTCCGAGGTGATTTGTGGTAACAGTTAATTCAAATCCTTCGGGAGAAAATAAAGGCTCTTTGATTAAAGGCATATAAATGGCAGCATTGCAAACCAAAGCTTCCAAAGATTTGCCAGTAGCTCTAAAATTGTTGACAAATTGTCTCACACTTTCTAAAGAACCTAAATCAATTTGCATAAGTGTGTAGCTATTTGCTGGCATTCCCACACTTTGGGCAGCTTTTTCGGCTTTAATCAAATCTCTACAAGCCATGATAACGTGCCATTGTCCTTTGTCAGCGAGAGCCTTGGCTGCTTGCAAACCAACTCCCGAAGAAGCACCTGTGATGATTGCTGTTGACTTACGATTTTCTACCATTTGTTTAGACTGATTGAGCGATCGTTAATTAAAAAACAGTTTATATTATTTTTTATGATCTTCATACTTTTGAAACTTCTATAGCAATCCTAAATTAGTCAGCAACAAAATGTCATCAATCATGGATAATGGGGATTTATAGAGAGAGATTCATGATCTAGTGAACCCGTAAAAAATCCCCGTGAATCTAAATTAGTTTACAAATTGTAACCAAATTTCTAAATCTGTAATTGCCGTAAAATCTAGTAAAGCTTCTCCCAATTCCTCAATTTGTTCAATAGATAACTTCTCAATTCGTTGAATAAATGATGAATCAATTTCACCAATTCGACGATTTAATAACCGGATAATCAATCGTTTTTCCTGCTGTAATCCTTGTTGTAATCCTTGTTGTAATCCTTGTTGTAGTCCCTGTTGTAGCCCCTGTTGTCTGACCATTTCTTGTTTTTGTTGGTAAAGTGGTGCTAATCGCATAATTAACTCCCTATCTTCTGTTTCTGTTTTTGGACTTTTATTAGCGCTTAAATTTTCTTGGAGATTGTAAAGCAGTTCTACTGTAGTTTTCACATAAGCCTGATCTAATGGTAACGCAGCTAATTCATCAATTGCTTGTCTTTGTACTTTTCCCCTTCCTAAAAGTCTTAACCACAGTGTTTCCTGAGTCCGTGGTAATTGATGAATGACAATAATTGCAGTGCGTAAAGATGCTGGCAAATAGTATATTCCCGGTAGAGAATCTGGGTTTTCTATGCCATTAAATCCTGTAAATCCTGATAACAGGTTTTTTGATGCTGTAGGTGTGAGAATCCATAATTTAGGAGTCTCAATTTCTGTGATTTTAATTTGATTACGTTTTGCTTCTCGTTGCCATGCACCTCTAACTTCTAATAATTTTAACAGACAATCACAAATTTCTTCTTTTGACGCTGGGTTGCGATATGGTTCAAATATGGCTGGTGTTGTGACCAGTTTACCCAGTAAGCCTAATAATTCGATATTGGCATTTTGTTCTAGGAAGGGAGTAAATAATACATCTATTTCCCGAACTTCTCCCGCTACGCGACTAGATGCTTCAACTTTTCCATAAGCTTTTAATAGTTCTTCTAGATAATCTTTGGCAAATTGATCATGTATAAAGCGTGTCATTTAGGTTGATTTACAGCGATTTCCAATCATATAAGGTACATCTTAGCCCCCTCATCGCTTGCGGGGAGGGGGTTGGGGGTGGGGTTCTTGTTCCGGGTTTGATGACAATTTGCTGTAAGGTAAGGATTCAGGAGCAAAGGAGTCACTGAGTCAGAATAAATACAATAGAAGAGAAGAAGTCAGGAGCCAAGGAAACACGAAATCAGAATAAATTGCCATAATTCTACATCAAATCTTCTTTCTTTCTCCTGACTCCTGACTCCTGATTCCTGAATTCTTACGATTTCAGGACAGAAATATAAATTTAACATTCTTAGGTATAGGAGACCAGTTAAGGGGTTGACGGCGTAAACCCCTACAACTGACAAATTAAGCAATTTTGGGTTTTTGTAAATGCCAATTAGTTGATTGTTCGTAGGCATAAGCTACTTGGAAAATTTGTTCTTCTCCTAGCACTTTTCCAACTATTTGTAGTCCAATTGGTAAACCTTTACTATCAAAACCACAAGGTAAACTAATTCCTGGTAAACCAGCTAAATTAGCAGGAATAGTCATTAAATCATTTAAATACATACTCAAAGGATCTTTGGTTTTTTCTCCGGCTTGAAATGCGGTGGTGGGTGCAGTGGGAGAAATTAAAACATCTACTGTTGCAAAAGCTTTATCAAAGTCTTGTTTAATTAAAGTGCGGACTTTTTGCGCTTTCAAATAATAGGCATCATAATAACCAGCAGAAAGGGCATAAGTACCAATCATAATCCGGCGTTTGACTTCTGCACCAAAACCTTGAGAACGAGTCTTGGTGTACATTGACAAGAGATTATCCGCATCAGGAGAACGCAAGCCATATTTAACGCCATCGTAACGCGCTAAGTTAGCTGATGCTTCCGAGGGGGCGATAATATAGTAAGTTGGTAAACCATAGCGGAAACTGGGACAGGAAATAGGATGAATTTCTGCACCTAATTCTTGTAATTGATCAATTGCTTTTCTGACAGCCGCTTCTACTTCTGCATCTAAACCTTGTCCAAAGGTTTCTGTAATCACACCAATTCTCAATTTTTTGCCAACTTTGAGATCGGGTTTTAAACTAGCTGCATAGTTAGGAATTTCGACTTTGAGACTGGTGGAGTCTTGAGGATCATAACCTGCGATCGCACTTAATAAAATAGCCGCATCTTCCACACTGCGTCCAAAGGGTCCAATTTGATCGAGAGACGAAGCATAAGCTACTAAACCATAGCGGGAAACTAATCCATAAGTCGGTTTCATCCCCACGACACCGCAGAAGGAAGCCGGTTGACGAATTGAACCACCGGTATCAGAACCCAGAGAAACCACACATTCATCTGCGGCTACTGCTGCTGCTGAACCACCGGAAGAACCACCGGGGACACGGGATAAATCCCAAGGATTAGCGGTAACTTGATAAGCGGAGTTTTCTGTGGAACTCCCCATTGCAAACTCATCTAAGTTGGTTTTACCGACCATTACCGCGCCAGCATCAGCTAGTTTTTGGGTTACGGTTGATTCGTAAGGTGGGACAAAATTTTCTAAAATCCGCGAAGCGCAAGTTGTGACAATCCCTTTGGTACACAAGTTGTCTTTAATCCCTATGGGAATGCCCGCTAAGATGCCTATCTCTTCTCCCGCAGCGATTTTTGCATCCACAGCCTG
Organism: Nostocales cyanobacterium ELA583; assembly: GCA_037131225.1. Classification (GTDB taxonomy): domain Bacteria; phylum Cyanobacteriota; class Cyanobacteriia; order Cyanobacteriales; family Nostocaceae; genus Dolichospermum. The sequence goes on from JBAXRM010000006.1 coordinate 18,545, forward strand.
AGCTTGCTTTAAGGCTTGTTCTGTCGTCACAGTGAGAAAACTGCGTAATTTCGGTTCTAACTCTTGAATCCGATTTAATGCTTCTTGGGTAATTTCAACGGCAGAACGTTCTTTTTTAATTAGCTGTTCATGTAACTCGCGGATGGATGCCATAATTGCTCTTTTTAATGAATCAAGTCATTGATTTTAGCATTTACAGGACTAGGAGACGATAAGATTGGCCTGCTCTACTGGTAAAGTTTACTCTCTTCCCACTAGAAAAATATAGATTAAATAAACCACGTTCGCGGAGCGTCTCGGAGGGATGGTTATCTTTGCTACAAAGCGGTCTTTTCTGACCCAGGTTGGGACGGTCTACCACTTCTTCTAACATACAAGGTAGGGTTGAGGTAACGAAACCCAACAAAACTAATAATTTTTGATGTTGGGTTTCCCAAAGCCATTGCTCCGCGAACGTTCACGTTCCACAACCCAACCTACTTGATATTGCTGTTATTAATTGATCAATCTCTGATTCTAAAGTTAGGTAATGAACACTCACACGAATGCAATTAGGATTAGCAATTGTTCGTGTAAGGATATTTTCTGATTCTAGAGATTGCACCAATTTAAAATTAGGCATATTAGTTAATTGAAAAGAAACTAATCCACTTTCTGGAGGTGAATTTTTCAAACATTTAATATCAGCTAAAGAGTTTAATCTCTGCCAAAGATAATTACTATTTCTGCAAATTTGCTCATATCTTTCCTGTGCTGTTCCCCACTGTTTATGAATTGTAATTGCTGCCTTTAAACCCACATATAATGAAGTGGCTAAAGTAGATACTTCATATCTGCGTCCATCTGGTTGCCAACCCGTCGGTTGGGCTTGATTATTAGTAATTACCCCACTTAAACCAATGAAAGTAGGGTGCAAACGTTCTCGTGTTTCGGGACGCACATATAAACCACCCACACCCGCAGGACCACATAACCATTTGTGACCAGTGAAAGCATAGAAATCTACACCCAAAGCTATTAAATCCAAGGGAAGAACCCCCACAGATTGTGCAGCATCTATCAATAACAGAGAATTATTGCTTCTACATACTTCGACAATTCTATCAATCGGCAAAACCTGACCCGTATTCCACAAAACATGACTCAAAACAACTAAGCGGGTTTTAGTGCAGAGATTTTCAGCAATAATACTGGTAGGATCACCCTCATTTAAAGTAGCCATTAAGGGACAGGTGGTAACTTCTACCGCAAATCTGCGAGCAATTTCCTGAGCCGTAGCAATGACTCCAGGGTGTTCGCAATCAGAAAGCAGTAAATGATCACCAGGTTTCCAATCAATGCCCCACATCGCAATATTGCAACCTACAGTCACATTACCCGTGAGAGTGATTGTGTCACTTGGCACATTTAGTAGGGATGCGATCGCTTCTCGACTGGCTTGTATTTGCGGTGAAATCCAACTATATGCTTTACTCCCAAAAGGTCCGATATTTTGAATATGTGCCTCAGATTGGGTAATAGCATCCATAGCCCCTTGAGGCATAGTCCCCTGGCCTCCGTAGTTAAAATAAATTTTATTACTTAAAGCGGGGAATTGGGCGCGATGATGATGCAAATTGTTCATAAAATAGGGTTGCGGTTTTTTTATCTAATTTATTGATATATACTTTTATCAACAATTAATCAAGATTAACTTTTACATCAAAAACTATGAATTGGTGGCAACGACTCAATAAAAATCCTTTAGCACGAACTGGGGCAATTGTCCTCTTATGTTTCTATTTAGCAGTAATTGGTGCTGATTTCATCGCTCCTTATAATCCTTATGATTCACAAGCCAATGGTTCACTACTCCCACCGACTCAGATTCATTGGATGTCTCAGTCAGGGCAGTTTATTGGACCCCACGTATATCCTACAACACAAGGTGATACAAACTTAGAAACTGGGGAAAGAAAAATAATTATAGACCAGACAAAACCTTCACCATTAAGGTTATTTGTTGCCGGACCAAAATATCAATTATTCAACTTGAGTATTTCCCTTCCTCCAAAATGGCAAGAAGTTACAATTATTCCTGGTATTTCTTTAAATTGGCATTTATTTGGCGTTATTGGTGACGCAAAATTTAATATTTTAGGAACAGATGAACAAGGGCGTGATCAATTTAGTCGCTTGTTACATGGTGGTCGTATTAGTATGTTTATTGGCATTTTTGGAATTATCATTACCTATCCATTAGCATTACTAATTGGTGGTATTTCTGGCTACTTTGGAGGCTTAATTGATAGTCTTATTATGCGTTTAGCAGAAGTATTGATGACATTTCCCAGTATTTATTTATTAGTAGCACTATCAGGTATTTTGAGTCCGAAATTAACTAGTACCCAGCGATTTTTATTAATTATCTTGATCACTTCTGTAATTAGTTGGGCTGGTTTAGCTAGAATAATTCGTGGACAGGTATTATCAATCAAAGAACTCGAATTTGTGCAAGCAGCAAAGGTAATGGGTGGTAATCCAATTTATATTATTGTCCGTCATGTTTTGCCGCAAACTGCAACTTACATTATTATTTCTGCTACTTTGACAATTCCTAGTTTTATTGGTGCAGAAGCCGTATTAAGTCTAATCGGTTTAGGTATTCAACAACCAGATCCTTCTTGGGGAAATATGCTTTCTTTAGCTAGTAATGCTTCAATTTTAGTACTACAACCTTGGCTAATTCTCCCACCAGCAATTCTGATTATTATCACCGTTTTATCATTTAATGTATTAGGTGATGGTTTAAGAGATGCTCTTGATCCTCGCAGTGTGCAGAGATAATATTAAAAATCTAGAAAATGTAGGTTGGGTTAAGCGACAGCGCAACCCAACAAAATCTTTAATAATTAAATCGAACAATGTTGGGTTTCTTTAATATTCAAATCGAATAATGTTGGGTTTCCTTGCGTCAACCCAACCTACTTAATATCTAATTCTCGGATCTACATAAGCATTAAGAATATCAATCAAAATACTGGCACTCACAACAATTGCCCCAAAAAATACTAATACTCCTTGTACTGTGGGATAATCTCGGTCAGAAATAGCTTGATATAGGCGATTTGCTAAACCAGGCCAGGAAAATGTGACTTCTGTTAAAATTGCTCCACCTAACAAGGAAGCGAATGTTAATCCTAATACCGTAATTACCGGAATTAAGGCATTTTTCAAAGCATGGGAAACCAAAATCTTATTTTCAGAAATTCCCCTTGCTCTAGCCGCTTCCACATAATCAGCTTTCAAAGTTTGTTTTAAATTAACTCTAACAATCCGTTCAAAAATGCCACTTAACAAAATTCCCAAAGTTAAACTTGGTAAAGCTAAATGATGTAAAGATATTAAAAATTGACTGAAATTCCCACTTAATAAACTATCAATTGTATATAAACCAGTAATATTTGTAGGTGTGGAAAGATTGGGAGGAAAACGATTAGAATTGGGAAACCAACCCAATTGAACTGAAAAAATTAATTGTAATAACATACCCGCCCAAAACATCGGTAGTGCATAGGTAATAATCCCGAATAACCGCCCACCAATATCAAAAGCAGTTCCTGGACGAGAAGCGGAAATAGTCCCGACTAAAACGCCGACAATCAACGCCACAGCCATACTCGCAAATGCTAATTCTACGGTAGCTGGAAAATATTGACCAATTATTTCGCCTACATTTTGCCCTCGACTGGTTAAGGAAGTTCCTAAGTCAAAGTGAAGTAAATTACCTAAATAATTGAGATATTGTAACCAAATAGGTAAATCTAAACCAAGCTGTTTTCTTAATTCTTCTTTGGCACTTTCTGGCGCTCTTCCTCCCAGAATTGCATCTGCGGGATCTCCTGGAGTGGCTCTGAGTAAAAGAAAAACAATGGTGATAATAGTTAATAGTTGCAATGGCGCAAATAGCAACCGGGAAACAATGTAATACTGTAATGCTTTTGAACGAGACATATTTTAATAGAACTCAGGAGTAAGGAGTAAGGAGTCAGAAGTAAGGAGTCAGAAGTAATAATTAATAATTAACCTCGTTCCTTGTCTCTGACAAGGAATGCCCTCAAGAGGCTCTGCCTCGTCCATTAATTAGGAGGCAGAGCCTCTTGAACTGCATTCCCAGCCGGAGTCTAGGAACGAGAAATATCTATTTTTTGATGGTTTTATAAATCAAGTTTTGGGTAGGATCAAGTTTGACATTAGCTACGCCTTTTTGGGCAAATACATAATCTTTGTTCTGCCATAAAGGTATGTAAGGAACATCAGTTAAAACTTGGGTTTGAATGTCTGCAAATATTTTTTTCCGGGCTTGGGGATTTTGTTCTTTGCGTTGTTTATCTATGAGTTTATTCATAGCTTCACTATAATAGAAAGAACCCTGAGTTTGACTGCCTCCTTCTTGGCAACCTGTAGTAACTGAACCTTTTTCACAAGCTAAAAATGGTTGCACATAGTTATCTGGATCTAAAAAGTCTGGATACCAATCAAGTAAAGCGGCTGGATATAAACCTTTGGAAATTTCTTTAAAGAATGTAGCACCTTCTACGGTCTTAACTTCCAATTGTAAAATACCATCCATTTTAGTATCAGCAAGGGATTTTAGGGTCTGTGCTGCTAAACTACGAGTAGGTGAACTTGCAGGATACCAAATTTGTACTTTAGCGGGATTTTCTTTAGAGAAACCAGCCGCAACTAAAGATTTTTTAGCCAGTTCAAAGTTACCATCACCATATTTATCTTTAAATAATGGTTGGGAAACATTGAAGGTTGTAGGAATCATGCTATAAAGGGGATCAGCTTGGGAATACAATACGCGATCATTTAATAATTTACGATCAATTAATGATGCGATCGCACTTCTCACTTCTACTTTATCTAAAGGTTTTTGATTGCGATTTAACACCATATAACTAACTACACTACCTTGGGCGGTAATTGCTTGCCAATCTCCTTTTTTCGCACTTGCTTCTAAACTGCGAATTTGGTCTGGTTGTAAAGATAGATAAGCCACATCTACCGCACTAGTTTTAAAAGCATTAAATAAATTGACTGGACTGGTTTGAATTTGGACATTCACACCTTTATTGTCGGGTTTTGTTCCCCAATATTTATCAAATACATCAAATCTTAAGGAATCTGTTCCATATTTAGCTAATTTATAAGCACCAGTTCCGACAAAGATATTGGGTTTAAATTTTCCAGCCCCAATTTCATAAGCTGTTGGTGAAACTGCACATACTCCAGAAAATGCTAATAATGAAGGAAAAGCTGCAAAGGGTTTTTTCAGTTTAATTGTTAGTTCATCCTCTCCTGTCGCTTTAACTGAAGCTACGGTATCAGAAAGCAAGAAAGATGGTTTACCTTTATTTTCGATAAAACGCTGAATACTAAACTCCATTGCTTTGGCATTGAAGGGAGTTTGATCATGAAATAATACTCCTTTGCGAATGGGAATAGTATAGGTTAAACCATCAGCACTAACTTTAGGTAATGCTGTTGCCAATTGTGGTTTAATTTCTGTACTTCCTGGTTCATAAGTATATAAGCGATCACTCATATTAAATATTAAACCCAAGGATGACAATTCATACGCATCAGCAGGATCAAGAGTTCTTGGTTTTCCTGTAGTTCCTATAGTAATTCGACCATCACCCGCAGCAGTAGTTACAGCACTAGGAGCAGGTGTATTTGTTTGTTGCTTAGGAGTGCAACTAACAATAAATAATAGACACAAACAAAATAAAGATAGGAACTTCGTCATCCTACCCCACCGTTTCATTAGCAAGGAACACCAAGTTATCATTATCAAAATCTTTTTCAATTAGCAATGGATAATTATACTATATACATAGTTATTATTCTATATCTTTATTATAAATTAACTACCAGATTCATAGTATACCCAAAGTTTCAATAATTTACGCATCTAAATTTATTCCGTAAGTTTTAAACATCAAAATAGACTATCCTATGATTAGGTAAAATCCCAATTAAAACATTAAATAAATTATGGTTTTAACAGCTTCTACAATGTTGCCTCTAGGCACTAAAGCTCCAGATTTCCATCTACCAGAAGTAGTATCTAAAAAAATAATTTCTCTTGATAATTTTGCCGATAAGAAAGCATTACTAATTATGTTTATTTGTCGTCATTGCCCATTTGTTAAGCATATTCAACAAGAATTAGCAAAATTAGACCAAGATTACAGCAATAGTGATTTAGGAATTATTGCTATTAGTGCTAATGATGCTAAAAATTACTCCAATGATGCCCCAGAATCATTAAAAGAAATGGTTATAGAATTGGGGTTTGATTTTACTTTCTGTTACGACGAAACCCAAGAAATAGCAAAAGCTTATACAGCAGCTTGTACACCGGATTTCTTTTTATTTGATAATGAACAAAAACTGGTTTATCGTGGACAATTAGATGATAGTCGTCCTAGCAATCATCAACCTGTGACAGGTAAAAATTTAAGGGAAGCTATTACCTCAGTCCTAAATAATCAACCTGTGACAATTGAACAAAAGCCAAGTATTGGTTGCAATATCAAATGGAAACCAGGCAACGAACCTAGTTATTAGTGGTAATGGGTAATTGGGTAATTAAGAAAAAATAACAACTGACAACTGACAAAATTCAATGCTGAATTTCTAAATTGAGAATATAACGCCCCAATTGAACTTTTCCTGTCCACAGTTCATACTCTAAACGTAAATGCTGTGGAAGAGGATTTCCACTGATAGTAAAATTTTTGGTAAAATTACGTAAACGGATGGGTTGATGAGGTTGTAAAGATTCATTTGGCAACCAAAAACGACTAATGCCATATACTCCTAACTCCCAAAAGTGACGGTAACTGACTTGGGCATTACCTTGCATTGTCATAATTAGCCGACGAGGTGAAATTTCCAACCATAAAATTCTGGGACTGCTAGGAGGAGAAAAATTATTTTTAGTTGGGGAAATTGTATCTTCTGTATTTAAATAACTTCCCACTTCACAACTAATTAGAGGTGGTACAGTTAATAGTAAATGAAATTTATCTACATCTTTTTGGATCAAAGTTCCGGCAGTATCAACCACAGACCAAATTGGTAAGTCAGTGGAAATCATTGATAAACTTACAGGTTTGCGGTGGTGAGTTAGCATGACAGTATGAGGGATTAAAAATGAAGAATAAAATTTCAGTAATTTGTTAATTTGGACAATTTGATATGATATAGCAATAGTATTTGTAGGGTGCGTTACGCTGACGCTAACACACCCTACGTGCTAGACAATTTAATATTGTATTATCTATCACCTGTTCTCTAACTCAAAAAATACTATAGTTACCAAAAAGCGTTAAAATAATAAATCGGAAGTAAATAGTGACAATCAATCAAATCGCTGTTTAGCTTCTATATTTATTCAAAAGCTATTATATCCTAATGCCGGCTGTTGTTATTACTTTACAAACTCAAGTAAACTCTTCTGATCACTTAATTATTCAGCGCTCTCTTGGTGGATTGTCTTTACAGGGATGTATCCGAGTCCCTGGAGATAAATCTATTTCCCATCGCGCTTTGATGTTGGGTGCGATCGCCTACGGTGAAACTCAAATTCAAGGACTGCTTTTAGGCGAAGATCCGCGTAGCACTGCTGCTTGTTTTCGGGCGTTAGGTGCGGAAATTTCGGAATTAAACACAGAATTGGTCAAAGTTAAAGGCATCGGTTTGGGCAATTTCCAAGAACCTATAGATGTCTTAGACGCTGGTAATTCTGGCACAACGATGAGGTTGATGTTGGGGTTGTTAGCATCCCATCCAGGGCGATTTTTCACGGTGACTGGTGATAGTTCTTTGCGATCGCGTCCTATGTCCCGTGTTGTCAAACCTTTACAACAAATGGGAGCGCAAATTTGGGGACGCAAAGGCAATACCTTAGCACCTCTAGCTATTCAAGGACAAGCCCTGCAAGCTATTCATTATCATTCTCCTATTGCTTCGGCTCAAGTTAAATCCTGTATCCTTCTTGCCGGTTTAAACACCGCAGGCCAAACTACCGTCACCGAACCCGCTTTATCACGGGATCATAGTGAACGAATGTTAAGGGCTTATGGGGCAGAATTAAGTATAGATGCAGATACCAATAGTGTAACTATTACTGGTGGGGCGAAACTCTACGGACAAAGCGTGATTGTCCCTGGTGACATCAGTTCAGCGGCTTTTTGGTTAGTCGCAGGGGCAATAGTTCCCGGTTCAGATTTAGTAGTGGAAAATGTCGGTGTTAATCCTACCCGCACCGGGATTTTAGAAGCTTTGGCAATGATGGGGGCAAATATTCAACTAGAGAACCAGCGGGAAGTTGCGGGAGAACCTGTAGCTGATATTCGTGTCCGTTCCGGTAGTTTAAAAAGCTGTACCATCGCTGGTGATCTTATTCCCAGATTAATTGATGAAATTCCCATTTTGGCAGTTGCGGCGGCTTTTGCCCAGGGAACAACAATTATTCGGGATGCGGAAGAGTTAAGAGTCAAAGAGAGCGATCGCATTACCGTGATGGCACAACAACTCAATAAAATGGGTGCAAAAATCACCGAACTACCTGACGGTATGGAAATTATCGGTGGGACTCCCTTGGTTGGTACGGAAGTAGATAGCCATACAGATCATCGCATTGCCATGAGTTTAGCGATCGCTGCTCTCAACGCTACTGGTACAACTACCATTTACCGCGCTGAAGCCGCAGCTATTTCTTATCCCAACTTTACAAACACACTTAGGGAAGTTTGTCAATAATTTTCAGGGACAGGGAATAGAGGACTGGGGTATAATTAATAAACAACAAATATTCTGGCTCTTCGGTACTTGTTATGCTAAACTATTAAACAGAATACCAGTTTATCCAATTCTTCTTGAGTTAACTTATCTTGATTCTTAAGTAAAGGATTGAGATTGATGTTTTTGCTTTTTCTGCTTAATTGATAGCTTCAATGAGTCAGTGCTAAACCCCTAAATAAATCAAATTGAACTGCTATATAACTCATCAACCATTTTATCTAATTCTTTATAAGTTGAACGAACATCTGAAATGTTCTCATTTATTTCTGCTTGTAAACGAGTACACTGATGCAATTGCTTTCCCAACAAGATGAAGTGGGTAAAAAAACCGCACTACTATTATACAATCCTAGTTATTACTTTATACTGTTGTGGGAATGTAGTTAGGATGGTTTTTACGTCCGTTTTTCGGCGCAACAGGAGCAAAATTTGAGTTATTTCGAGCAGTGAAAGGTAACTTTTACCTGGATATTATTCAAGCAATATCAGAAATTTTTGGAGTTAATTAGTTTAACATAAAATTCAATTTCTATTTCTGATGTCCAAAAACTTCAATTGTTGATACAAACAACGAATTAGCGGCAAACTCACATCATTTGCTGCTGCTGTTCTTAATAGATTGCCAAAAATTGCTTCTACTTCTAAAGGACGTTTTTCATCAAAATCAATTTTCATACTGGTGCGGTATGGTTTCATTTTCACAGTGTAATCTAACATTGTTTGGATGAAACTTGCAGGAACTAAACGCCCCGTACTTTTTGCCCCTAAACTAACTTCATTCATTAAACATTCTACTAAAGTCCGAGTATATAAATCTGCCATTAATTCATTGGTTGTGGCATTCAGAATTACAGATAAACCATTATAGGGGATATTCCAAACTAATTTTTTCCAACGTCCTAATAATAAATCTTCTAATAGTTCGATTGATATTCCCGCATTTTCAAAGTCTGCGCTAACTTCCTGCATTTTTTTAGTAATGCCGGTGGCTTGATAATTAGAAGCATAAGCACCTAATGTAATTTGTCCATAATCTAAATGATGAATATGTCCCGGTGCAACTTTATTAGAACAGAGAAAACATAACCCTCCAATAATGCTGACATTACTCACAATTTCCGCAACGTCTGCTTCTATACCTAATCCATTTTGTAATACCAATACTACCCCATCATCTTTAACTATTGGTGGTAATAAATCCGGTAAAAGTTGATTTTGAGTAGTTTTTAGTGATATGATTACTACATCACACCATGGCATCTTATGTACATTGTGATAGGCATTAACTTGGGGGAGAGTAAAATCACCATCTTTCGACTCAATAATTAAACCGTTTTCGCTTACTTGTTGGTAATCACTTTTAAGTAAATAGTGAACTTCTAAACCAGATTTTTGGAGTTTTGCACCATAAAATCCGCCTAATGCGCCGGTTCCCAATATTGCATAAGTGCGTTTATTCATTTTATGTATAGAAAAATATTCAGAAAATCATCAGAATATATTTTACCAGAATTGTAATTAATAAAACTTAAACATGATTTACTATCTTTTAGAACCTTTGGTAGATACGAGGTAAAATCAATGCCTGATATTGTTGATATTGCAGTTAGTAATGATGCGTTTAAAACTTTAGTGGCCGCTGTGTCTGCTGCTGGGTTAGTAGAAACGTTAAAAAGTCCTGGTCCATTCACTGTATTTGCACCAACTGACGACGCTTTTGCCAAGTTACCCCCTGGCACAATTACTACTTTATTACAAAATATTCCCCAGTTAGCACGGATATTAACCTATCACGTTGTACCTGGCAAGTTAACAAAGGCTGATTTGGCAAAACTTGGTACAGTAACTTCTGTGGAAGGTTCTCCTATTAAAATTAATTGTGATGACGGTTTTGAAGTGAAAAATGCTACAGTTTTAGCAGCGGATATTGACGCTGATAATGGCATGATTCACGTTATTGATACGGTAATTTTAATGGGTTAAGCCAATAATCTGATTTTTTTGATTTGCAAATCATGTAGAGACGTTTTATATAGCGTCTCTAAAATGAATAAACTTAGTTTATCGGGCTAATTCTTTAAAAAATGTAACATAAATGGTGTGAATACTCACCTTTAAGGTAAGATTAGTTTAGTTGTTTAAAGAATATATTGTATTTATAATAAAAACCTAATAATAAAAACCTACAATTATCTATACCCAAAAATTAATGTTAGATTTCAACGCCTTAATTGAGTTCTCCCACAACAATTGTATAGGCATCTGTGCCTTTCTTGTTCCAGCCAATATTCTGGCAACTTTATCAACCCTTGTCCTCACGTTTCTAAATCTTCCCATGGGTCAGGTGTGGATATCTATAGGATTTGCTTGTACATTTGCTAGTATCATGATGCTGCACGTTTATACTTGGTTTATGATTGGTGTGGTCATGCCACCAACTTATATTTTATTATCTCTAGCAGTTACCTGTTTAGTGACTAATCTTTTGGTAATTATCTGGCGGAAAAATTCCCTACAATTCTTTTCTTTTGGTAAGTAATTACAACAAAAGTTAGAATTTCAAAAGTAACGAAAATTTGGGTTTAGCCTTTTTATGAATAGTCAGAATAGAATTAAAAATAAAAATTATTATTCTGACTATTTGTAATAGCCTTTAATTAACAGCTATTTTTTAAATTTTAACACCAGAAGCCACTGCCACTAACACTACCACTGCCACTAAAATCGCTACTAAAATCGCTACTAAAACTGCCACTAAAACTGCTACTAAAACCGCCACTAAAACCGCTATAGTGACCAGCACCAAAATTTTGTAATTCCTCGGTAGCTAGTTCATTAAGGAAACTGGCATCATCATTAAATAAATCATAACCTATGGGAAGGAGTCCAGATATTTGGATATTAGCCATGATAATTCCTCCTTTATCTATCGTGTTGATTAAAGATAAATTAATAGTCAGAATAGTAGTAAAAAATAAAAACTACTATTCTGACTATTGGTAGGTAATAGCTGTTAATCAAACTAACAGCTATTTTTTTTAATTAGAGGGTGTTTGAAAAGTATTAGATGAAACCGATAATCTCCAGAAACCTAACTCCCCTTCCCTACGTTAGCGCAGCGTGCCGAAGGCTGGGAATGGGTTTCAAAGCCTCTCCCCGCATCGGGGAGAGGTTTGAAGAGTGGTTTATTTATACATTAAAAACTTTTCAAACATCCTCTTAGCAACAACTCCAGCAGCAACGGGGTATGTAACAACAATGACCATAACCACCTCCACCCAGAACGTTTTGTACTTCGTCGGTAGCTAATTCATTCAGAAAACTAGCAGCATCATTAAATAAGTCATAACCTACAGGAAGCAGTTCGGATATTTTGATATTAGCCATGATAATTTCTCCTTGTTATATATTGTCTTAATCTAGTAATCCTATTTCATTTGTGAATATTGCAAGAGTTAAATTCTTTGTTCACGACTAATTTAGAATTACTATAGTTGCTAGTTAATAGCTATTTTTTTAGCTATTAACAACAACAGCAACAACAGCCGTGACCTCCCCAGCCATAACCTCCACCTCCCCAGCCATAACCTCCCCGTCCATAACCTCCACCAAGAATGTTTTGGACTTCGTCGGTAGCTAATTCATTAAGAAAACTAGCAGCATCATTCAATAAGTCATAACCTACAGGAAGTAGTTCGGATATTTTGATCTTAGCCATGATAATTCCTCTTTTATGTATTGTATTGTCTCAATAAAAGACAAATCAGATTAGACTTGATATTGACTAACCTTTGTGTTTATTCTTTCAAAAATAATTTATAAATTCAAGGCTTTGAGACTAAGAGATAAGACTTTATTAAAATATTTTTGTCTGGCTATTTATGACAATTAGCAGTTAATTTTCATTGTTTAGATTTCTATCAATAGACATAGTAGAGATGTTTCATGCAACATCTCTACAAAATAGATCATTTGCTTGGGGTTTAATTTCCCAAAAATACCGACTTAATTAAGTTTGTTTTGTCTAAAAATACCGAAATTAGAAAACAGATTAAAACTCAATCTCTAATTGGTAAGTTCTGCCCGTAATTGCTTGACAACTCGATCTAATCCCACAGAATGGGCTGCTTTGAATAATAAGCGATCGCCTGTTTGCATAAATGTTTTTAATCTTGTTACCAAATCAGCATGGTTTGTAAAACATTCGCAAGATATATTATCGGCACTATTAGCTATAATTTCCGCATCTTTACCATCAACTAATACCAACAACCCATCTAGATGCAAATATTTGACCATTTCTCCGACTTTTTGATGTAATTCTGGGGATCTTTCTCCTAATTCTTTCATTGCCCCTAAAACCGCGATTTTCCGCTTTCCAGGTGTGTCTGCTAACAACTGTAAAGCGGCTAACATGGCTTCTGGGGCTGCATTATAGGTTTCATCTAAAATCACTACATCATTAGCTAAAGTGAAGCGTTGACTTCTACCTGTAGGCATATTCACAATAATACCTGATTGCAATAATTGCCAATCAATTTCTAATACCTTAGCTACTGCTAAAGCTGCTAAAAAATTAGTAGCATTATGACGACCGGGTAAAGGTAAAGGTAGACGCATTCCCTCAACTTCTACACTGTCATGATCAGTTAATTTTCCTTGGATATCCCCACCATCAAAACCATAACTAATCACTTTCCCTTGCCAAAATTTCGCGGCTGTGTCCATTAATAGGCGATTATCATGATTAAGGATGGCGATACTGTCATTTGGCATTGTTGCCAATAATTCACACTTTGCTTCGGCGATCGCTTCCTCTGAACCCAGCAACTCAATATGTGCAGTTCCCACATTGGTAATTACCCCAATTGTCGGTCTCGCAATTTCTGTCAGTTCGGCAATTTGGCCCTTACCTCGCATAGCCATTTCTATAACAGCAAAGTTATCCTCTTTAGCCAATTCTAAAAGGGTTTTGGGAACACCTATTTCATTATTAAAATTCCCGTAGGTTTTATGAACTTTTCCCTTGGTAGCTAGGACTGCCGAAATTAGTTCTTTAGTAGTAGTTTTACCTACCGAACCCGTGATGCAAATCAAAGGAATATCAAAGCTTTCACGCCACCATTGAGCGATTTGCTGATATGCCTTTAATGTATCTTTTACCCGTAAAACCGGAAAGCCAGGATTTTCATAAGCATGATCAACTATGGCAACTATAGCCCCTTGAGCGATCGCTGTCGGCACAAAATCATGTCCGTCAAACTTTTCTCCTCGCAAAGCCAAAAAGACCTCACCAGGTTGTAAAATCCGGGTATCTGTTTGAATCCCACTGCCCAATTGAGCTAATTTAGATACATTCACAGGTTCAGCTATAAGAACTTTAAGCAGTTGAGAAATAGTAATAGAGACTGACATACTCATAAACGATCAATTATTTTAAAAGAATTTACTTAACAGATATAGTGCTAAAGTAACTGAGTTTAACTATAAACCTATGTCCGGTGACAGAAATGTTGAATAGCGTAATAAAACTTTACATATTGAAATAAACTTAGCCTATAAGTGCTATTTTTCATCTTATCCAAATAAGTTTTCTAAACCAATGAACATAACTTATTTCCTGACACATATAGGACTGAATATAACGGAGTTTATCTAATAAAGTTTTGCCAAATTCTTGCGGTATTTCTATTAGTTGCAATGTCAAATAAGCGATTAAACAGCACATTATTTGAATTCTAATTCCATTCTCATTCTTTGGCATAAGTCTGTCTAACTTGAGGTGCATTTTTAAGAATTTCCATAGCAATTCAACTTGCCATCTTTGTATGTAAATTTCCATAATCTCTTGATTACTAACTTGCTCTTCTCCTTCATTTAATAAGTTTGTTGCTAAACGAAATTCACTCTTAGTTTCTATATCACAAAATGCTACTACTCTAATTTCCACTTCTCTTTCATCTTTGCCAACTTTACAATTACCATTTTCTAGCATTTCTAAAGTGACATTATTTTTAATTCTTAAGACAAAAGCTTTTTTTTGTTGTTTTAGTTCAGATATTCTTTCGGAGGATGCAAATCCTCTATCCATTATCCCTACTCCTTTTGACGGGATTGCTTCTACTGTTTCTTGTCCATATTTATGGTCATGTCCTTGTCCAAAATGAATCACCATTCCACCAACTTCTGATGTCAAACTATCTAACCCACAAAATAGTTTTACTTGATGATATCCTTAACTCCATAATAATTTACTTGTTAATGTAATAATTGTTGAATCTATAGGAAATAATGATTGGGTTTCTTCCTTTCCTTTTTTCTTTCTCAGTTGATTGTTTAATTCAGTTATTATCTCCAAAAATACTTGAGTATCTCTCTTTTTACTTGCCTGGAGAAAATTTGATATTTTTAAATCTATCCCTTGATTATTTAGGGCTTGCTGAATAAGTCTAGAAATTGAATCTAGGTGTCACAGGGATTGAAAAATTAAGAGTTGGGGAATTAGTTCTCAAATGTACGCGGTTATTTTTGGTGAAAATGCAAGGGTTTTAAATATCTTTGCTCAATAATCTTGCACTTGTTTGGTCAGAAAAAACTGTAACCCTTTACCTGGCAACGCTTTTACATTCTTTCAGCAAGCCCTATTTAGTCTTTGAAATAAATCTCTCATACTCACTATACTTTTATCCATCACATACTGTAACCATACTGATACAAATGAAAATGTGTCCAGAACTGGATAATCTTTTTTGGGCAATGGTTTCAATATTGTTTTGATCACTTCTGGGAAATTCTTTAAGCGCATAATTTGATAATTCTTTATCTAGATTTTTTTTAGATTATATCAAATTATGGTACTTTTCTTTAATCTTTTCCTAACATTCAACACTTCTGGTCGAGTCATTTTATTATATCAAAAATCACACTAAACATGAAAAATATTATATAATAATTATGTTACTACCAAAAGCATAGTTTTAAAAGTAGTTTACCCCAAAAATTAAACTAATGTTACAGTCAATCGAAGGCATTTACAAAGACGGGAAAATTGAGCTAACAGAAACGCCAACAGGCATAAATACAGCGCGAGTAATTGTAACTTTTCTCGATGCAAATACTTCTGTAGATTTGTCATCTCGTGGAATTAATGAAGAACAAGCCGCAATTTTAAGAGCTAAATTACAATGTTTTGCACAAGATTGGGATCAACCAGAAATGGAAGTTTACGATGCCTTATAATCGTGGTTCAGTAGTGCTGGTATTGTTCCCAGACTCAAACTTAAAAACTGCTAAACGTCGTCCTGCTTTAGTTGTTCAATCTAACAATATTGGTACTGGTTTATCGCAAACTATTATAGCTATGATTACCAGCAATGTTTCCCGTGCTGGACACCCTAGCAGAGTATTTGTGAATATAGCAACACCAGAAGGAAAACAAACGGGATTAATTACTGATTCTGTGATTATGACAGACAATCTAGCAACTGTTTTAGATACAGAAATTGATAGAGTTATTGGTTTTTGGTCAGAAATGTCTTTAGTAGATGCAGCACTCAGACATACATTAGAAATTTAACGTGGTGTTTTGTCTAAAATCGCAATTTGCGTCAACTTCTGACAATTACTTTACCTGATGCTTTGGAACAATTACATCAAGGAAAAATGATTGTAGAAATCAGCAATAGTCGGTAAATAATTACTTTATCTCAAAGCGATCGCACTCCCAAAATCATCCTACAAGCGATCGCATTGGATAAATTATGGACGAAATATTAGAACTGCAATATCTATTAGAGAAGTCTTATGATTATCAATTTCAGTTTGATTCCAAGCTGCTTTTGACCCTATTTCTTGAGTCAATGCAACTGAAGAGGATTGATAGAGGGGTTGTTTAATAGTGAAACTTTCATTGCCACCTATAGTATTCTGTGCTGGGTCCATAATCGTAAGATTACCAAGTGTATTTTTAAGTGGTTCAAGACTGGTATCTAAAACTGGAGCGGTAGCATTACGCGGATACACGTGTTCAATTGATGTACCTGCGAAGTCGTAGACTCTACTTTTATCAAGACACGTAGGTATACTATTTTCACCTAACTTGTACCACTGATAATAATATTCAACTGTCATTAAAAAATATTTAAGAGGCTTGTTGCCGCCAGACTCCTGATATACAAGTAAGCCAAGAGCATTTCTAAAAATCGAATCTGGTGCTTTTGTATTGATAAGATTTTGCAGTTTTGTCGTTAAACTTGAGATGTTGTAAGACGCTGGATTGTTTCTAATAACTAGAGCTTCTTGACAATAAATAGTCTTCAAAGAAGTTACGTGCTGATTACATATCAACTTATATCGAAAAAATGCTTTTTCTATAATCTGAACTATTTCTGAGAACTGTTTGTGATTAAGTTTAGATGCTGCAAGTAACAAAGAAATTGATAGATCGTGACCAAGCTCAACCAGAAGAATATTTAGACGACTCCTATCCCAACCAATTATAGGTTGCTGTTCAGGGTAAAGCCACTGACCTTGCCGCAGTTTCCTACACCTAAGTATATCTTCATAAATATCTTTCACTGTATAACGTAGTTTTGTTGCGTCATTCGATGTTAAACTACCTAATTTATGTTCTGGGAAAAATTTATCAAGAAACATATCAAATAGAGCATTTTGTTGAGGTCTACTTCCTTGATAAGATTCATAAATCCAGTTTAGATAATTATTTGTATCAGAAGGCTTATCAGCTAAAATCTCATCCCACATTTTTTCTACAGCATCTTGATCTTGATTGAAATTTTCTAGTAGTTCTAAAGTCTTAGCTCTTAATAAATCGCCATCTGTTAAGTTTGTACCTCTATCATTAATCACTTGAAACAATCGAAAAGCATCATCTCGATTGCCAGTTACCATATGAAGTATAGTGAAATCATGCTCTAATATATTTTGAATAATTTCAAGATCATCAATCTTGTCTTCGATTTTGGTATATCGAACAATAATTCCCTGAATTGTGCTGCGTAGAGTTGAATAGGCGTACTGAAGTTTTTCATGAGAATCTCTTGAAATAGAAGGATTCATATTACTGATCAATTCCTTGTAAAAGGAGTGATCGGCTTTTGAAAGTTCTAAAACTTGAACAGGGGTTCTTACTCTCTGAACTTCTTGATTAAACTCAATAAATCGTTCAGATAGCTTATCTATACGTCCTTGAATGATCGATGCGTTATTTCCATCATTTGAATTTTTAGCTTCTGTCATTAGGTTTTTATATATCTCTAGTAGGCAAGCAATCAATAAAGTGAATGTTGCAATTCTTTGTTGACCATCAATTATTTCATATTTGTGTTGATTGACTGCTCCAGGAACAGGATATCTAACGCTAAGAATACCCCCAAAAAAATGACTAATAGGTGAATTTGATTTCCTTTTATCAAAGCATTTTTTTAAATCTTTTACAAAATCTGATACAGATTCAGGATTCCAAGCATAAGCTCTTTGATACTTGGGGATGAAAAACATAGGTTTGTAAGCAAAGAGACTGCCAACAGAGGCGTATGTAGGCTCAATATTCATCTGAACTCCTTAATATGGATTATATAATTTCCCAAATTTTTTACAATCTTGCTATTCATTTACAGCAAAATGCAATCAATCGTGCCACAAACAGACAAGATAAAAACCAGTGCTAGACTGCATTCTACAATTTACTTTTGTGGCGGATTTGATATCAAACTACTGTAAATGAGAAGGATGGGCATTGCCCACCCCTCTATTATTTAGATTTGTGCTACTTTTTCCTTCGCTAAAAACTTCTCCAACTCAGTCAAAGCATCAGCAGTCTAGGAAATCTCCTCAAACTGCCAAGCCAAAGAATATTTTATACTAAACTGCCTCATTCCCCAATCTCTGTAACAATTCCTCACGGGATAAATTACCCAAAGAAAGAAGTAACTGAGTGCGTTCGGAAATGGGAATATTAGCAATCTTTTCCACCAAACCAGATAACTCAACATCTAAACTACCAAAACGCCCTTCCAGAAGACAATTTATCAAAGAAAATCGTTCTTCTTCTTTTCCTTCTTGCTTCCAGTCTTCTATTTGTTGTAAATAAGCCGGTGATAAGTTCATAATTACTTCCTCTTCTTCCCTACTTAAATTATCTCTCAATTCTAAATTCTTGCGCCAGTCCGCTAAAATTTCTAACAAATTCTCTCGAAAAGGGTTATTTTCTGGTAATTCAGTTAACTCCTCAACTGCTCTTTTTTGTGTCCCTCCTTTCCCCAAAACTCTCAACCATAACGTGTCTTCATTTTCTGGTAATTGATGAATAGCGACTATTGCTGTTTTCAAGATATTTGGCAGAAAATAAACACCTTGAACCCAATCTTCTGTAATTTCAGTTGCACCTAATCCGGTAATCATCCGAGATGAAAAAGTTGGTGTTAAAATCCATAAAATCGGTAAATCTGATTCAGCAATATTTCTGTTTTCGCGTTTTGCTTTCCTAATTACATCGCCATGAACAGCATATAATTTAAGTAAACAACTACGAATTTCTATTTCCGATGGTGGGTTGCGAAAAGGCTCAAATAAACATTGAGTTTTTGCCATCTTCCCTAATAAACCCAAAGGTAGATTTTCCTGAGTTTGATCAGAAAATGGTTCAAACCAAACATCAATTTCTTGAACTTCACTTTTAACCTTTTCGCTTTTTTTAATAGTTCCTAGAGGTGTTAATAATTCCTCTAGATATTCTTTAGCGAATTGATCATGAGATTGTCGAGTCATTTTATTATATCAAAAATAATGGTACAATATTCCTTATGAAAATCACTAATTAACTCAATGAACGAATTATTAAATCGGATTACGCAAATTCCTGGTCAATGTGGGGGTCGTCCTTGCATTCGCGGAATGAGAATTAGAGTCAGTGACATTTTAGAAATGTTAGCGGAAAATGTCAGCGTTAGCGAAATTTTAGAAGACTTTCCCGATTTAGAACCAGAAGATATCCAAGCTTGTCTTGTGTTTGCTGCACGACGGACTGATTTTGTGCGGTTAACAGCATGAAAATTTGGATTGATGCACAGTTACCACCAACATTGGCAAATTGGGTAACAAATACTTTTGCTATAGAAGCATTTTCATTAAGAGATATTGGGTTACGTGACGCTAAAGATATAGAAATTTTTGAAGCTGCAAAAATCGCTAATGTCATCATCATGACGAAAGACAGTGATTTTGTTGATTTAGTTTGTCGGTTAGGAATACCTCCTCAAATCCTTTGGTTAACTTGTGGAAATGTAACGAATCGCAATTTGCGTCAGCTTCTGACAATTACTTTACCTGATGCTTTGGAACAATTACGGCAAGGAGAAATGATTGTGGAAATTAGTAATAGTCAGTAAATAATTACTTTATCTTAAATAACTCTCTAATCGCCATAATCGCACTTCTTATACAAATTCAATAAAATTCCAATACAGATTTTTTCGTAGGGGTTTAGCACTGCTAAACACTTACTTACAAAAATCAGCAGCAATTCAAAAATTAGATTATAATTGTCGAATAGAAAGACTAAACATGGTAAAAATATGAATACGATAGAAGAAATACTTATCAAAGTACCATCAAATATTGCCGAAGCTTATCGCCGTAGCACTAAGGAAGAACAGAAACAAATTCAGCTAAAGTTAGCATTAATTATGGAGTCAAATTTATTAAATAATAGTAAAGAAGCACTTCAAAAATTCAGAAACACAATGGATAAAGCTAGTCAAGAAGCACAAGCTAATGGTTTAACTCCTGAAATTTTAGAATCTATTTTGCAAGATGATAAATAAACGCCGTTTTGTATTTGATACAAATGTTGTCGTAAGTGCATTTTTATTTGGTCAAAGTAAACCACGTCAGGCATTAGATAAAGCTCAAGATATAGGTATTATCTTGTTAAGTGCTGCTGTTTTCTCAGAATTACAAGAAGTTCTATCAAGACCAAAATTTTTTATTATATCAAAAATAACACTAAACATGAAAAATATTATATAATAATTATGTTACTACCAAAAGCATAATTTGAAAAGTAGTTTACCCCAAAAATTAAACTAATGTTACAATCAATCGAAGGCATTTACAAAGACGGGAAAATTGAATTAACTGAAACGCCAACAGGCATAAATACAGCGCGAGTAATTGTAACTTTTCTTGATACTAATACTTCTATAAATTTGTCATCGCGTGGAATTAATGAAGAACAAGCCGCAAAATTAAGAGCTAGATTACAATGTTTTGCACAAGATTGGGATCAACCAGAAATGGAAGTTTACGATGCCTTATAATCGTGGTTCAGTAGTGCTGGTATTGTTCCCAGACTCAAACTTAAAAACTGCTAAACGTCGTCCTGCTTTAGTTGTTCAATCTAACAATATTGGTACTGGTTTATCGCAAACTATTATAGCTATGATTACCAGCAATGTTTCCCGTGCTGGACACCCTAGCAGAGTATTTGTGAATATAGCAACACCAGAAGGAAAACAAACGGGATTAATTACTGATTCTGTGATTATGACAGACAATCTAGCAACTGTTTTAGATACAGAAATTGATAGAGTTATTGGTTTTTGGTCAGAAATGTCTTTAGTAGATGCAGCACTCAGACATACATTAGAAATTTAATTTGGTGTTTGTCTAAAATAGCGTTTCTACATTTTGTAAAAATGGCTATTGCTCTAACAAATTATCTAAAATAATGTTAATATTTAGAGATTTTGATTCATGCACAGTTAAACAATTAATATCGTTACCAGGTGCAACCCAGTAACGATATTTAACGGGAATTATCTTAACCTTGCGCTACAGGTTCTTTTGCCAAAAACTTCTCCAACTCAGTCAAAGCATCAGCATCAACCTTAGTCTGCATTGGACAGAACTTAGGTCCACACATCGAACAAAACTCAGCAGTTTTATAGATATCTGCTGGTAAAGTTTCGTCGTGATATTCCTTCGCTCTTTCAGGGTCTAAAGATAACTCAAATTGACGATTCCAGTCGAAATTATAGCGAGCCGCTGAAAGTTGATCATCTCTATCTCTAGCGCCAGGGCGATGTCTAGCAATATCCGCAGCATGAGCCGCAATTTTATACGCAATTAAGCCATTCCGCACATCTTCAGCATCAGGTAGACCTAAATGTTCTTTAGGTGTCACATAACACAACATTGCTGTTCCATACCAACCCGCCATAGCAGCCCCAATGGCTGAGGTAATATGATCGTAACCAGGAGCAATATCAGTCACCAAAGGACCGAGAACATAGAAAGGTGCTTCCGAACACTCTTCCATTTGCTTGCGGACATTGAACTCAATTTGATCCATAGGTACGTGGCCGGGACCTTCCACCATTACCTGGATATCATCTTCCCAGGCGCGACGGGTGAGTTGTCCCAGGGTTTTCAGTTCCGCTAACTGGGCTTCATCGGACGCATCATGGGTACATCCTGGGCGCAGGGAGTCGCCTAAACTGAAAGAAACATCATATCTTTTAAAAATCTCAATGATGTCGTTAAAATGGGTATACAAGGGGTTTTGTTTGTGGTGATGCAACATCCACCGCGCCAAAATTCCGCCACCACGAGAAACAATCCCTGTAATCCGGTTTCTGACTAAAGGTAAATGTTCAATCAAAATTCCCGCGTGGATAGTTTGATAGTCCACCCCTTGCTGGGCGTGTTTTTCGATGATGTGGAGAAAGTCGTCAGCGGTGAGATTTTCGATAGTACCGTGAACGCTTTCTAAAGCTTGATAAACTGGAACAGTCCCAATGGGAACAGGTGAAGCGTTGATAATTGCGGTACGAATTTCATCTAAATTACCGCCACCTGTGGACAAATCCATCACGGTATCTGCGCCGTATTTTACCGCCAAGTTGAGTTTATCAACTTCTTCCTGCAAGTTGGAAGAGTTGGGAGAAGCGCCTATATTGGCATTTACTTTACATTTAGAAGCGATACCAATGGCCATCGGTTCCAAATTAGTGTGATTAATATTCGCAGGGATAATCATTCGTCCCCGTGCAACTTCGGCGCGGATAAGTTCAGCCGGCAGGTTTTCCCGCTTGGCTACGTATTGCATTTCTTCAGTGATTACACCCTGACGAGCATAGTACATTTGCGATACGTTTTTTTGTCCACGTCGCTTGGCTACCCATTCTGTACGCATTACGAAATTCCTCAAATATACAGCTTCCCTCCGCTGGTATTACCCAGACTCAGGTGTTAAGGGTTTGATCTCAGCTTGTTTTTCCAAGCACCCCTAGCATGGTGTAGATTGTAGCATTTTGGCGATGGTTGGGGGAGAGGAGTTAGAAATTGATTAGTGTCATGAAGTTTTCGCCATTTATATAATCCCATTTTGCGACTCCCCTCTAGAAATGGTTTCAAGACGTGAGATTTATACTGCAAACGCTTTAAAACTTGACCCCTCTGGTAAACCTCTCCCCGTTCACGGGGAGAGGTTTACCAGAGGCTTTGAATTGAACTGAATTTTTTAGTCAAGAAAAAGTAAAGTTCCTAACCGTTTTGAGTATAAAGGTGGCGAAAACTTTGTGACACTAACTCTCTTGTTGCTACTACTCGTAAGTTAGGAATCAGCACTTCGGCAAGCTTAGTGTAAAACTTTTTTGAGTATGTGCGTGACCGCATTTCTCAACTTGGCAATATTCCCTCTTTGGGAACTATTATTCGTGAACAATCTGCTCTCAACTACTTTGCTTATTCATGGATGCCCGAATAACTCCTGACCCCGATATATTGAGAGGATACCTCTACTTTAACTCCAATATCTACACCATCACTTTTTAATTGTCCATCTTCCATGTAAATAATCCGATCAGCTATATCGAGAATGCGGTTATCATGGGTGACTAATAAGATAGTACAGTTTTGTTCTTTGGCTAACTTACGCATTAATTCCACCACATCTCGGCCAGATTGTTTATCTAATGAAGCTGTAGGTTCATCTGCTAATACTATTTTGGGCTGACTAACTAAAGCGCGAGCTATAGCTACCCGTTGTTTTTGTCCACCTGATAAATTCTCTGGATAGTCATTAATATATTTTCCCAAACCAACGTGTTCTAACATCGCTGTAGCTTTGCCATTAATATCACCTTGGAGGTAATTTTCATGCAACTCCAAAGACATTCTGACATTTTCTTTTGCGGTTAAAAAACTCATCAAATTATGTGCTTGAAAAATATAACCAATTTGGCAACGTAATTTAGTTAATTGTCTTTTACTTGCACCGGACATTTCCTGTCCTAATATTTGCAAACTGCCATTTTGGGCAGAACGTAAACCCCCCATCAATGATAACAGGGTAGTTTTACCTGAACCGGAAGGACCAGTCATAATCACAATTTCCCCCGCCTTAATTTCTAAATTAATGTCGAATAATACTTGTTTTTGCAGCGCACCTTTACCAAAACAATGATTAAGATTAGTAACAGAAATAACCGTTTCTGAGATAGAAATAACTTGAGAAGAAATAGTTGTAAATTCCAATGACATAGTTCTTTACCTTTGCGTCTTTGCGCCTTTGCGTGAGTAATCTTAAAAAATATCCGCAGGATCAGCAGAACGGAGTTTTTGCATAGCAATTGCTCCAGAAATAGTACACATAATTACAGTTAAGATAAAAACATTAATTGCCCGATCTACCTTCATATAAATTGGTAAAAGAGTTACAGAAAAAGTTACTTGATATAGTCCAAAAGATAGAAAAAATGCAGGTAAATAACCCAAAGCAGCTAATAATAATGCTTCTTGTAATAAAACTCCTAATAGATAATTATCTGTATAACCCATTGCCTTGAGAGTTGCATATTCTGGTAAGTGATCAGAAACATCGGAATAAAGAACTTGATAAACAATGACGATACCCACAATAAAACCGACTATGACACCCAAACCAAAAATAAAACCAATACCTGTACCAGTAACCCAATAAATTCTTTCTTTTTGGGCAAATTCTTCAGGAGTACCAACTTCAACAAAAGGATTTTTGGGATTTGGATTTAATCCTTTTCTCAATTGTGCTTTGACTTGTTCAATATTAGCACCGGGTTGAAGTGTAATTAAACCAATTTCAATTTGATCTGCTTTATGAGTAGGAAATAATTGCAAAAAAGTAGAATCACTAACCATAACATTACCATCAGCAGCAAAGGAAGCACCATTTTTAAATAAACCCTTGACACTGACATTCTTGCCGCTTAATTCGGCGTTAAACTTCCCAGTTGCTCGAAAAATACTGCCAATTTCTCCATATTCTGGACGACCTGCTTCATCAAAGAGAACTTGATTCAATTGTTTCAGATAATCTTTATTTGCTTGCAATTCAGGCAATTTTAAACTAGGTCCAGTTGGATCTACACCCCAAACTAAAATAGCTCGATCAAGTTTTATTTCAGGGTTACGCCACTGTCCTGTACCAATATAAATAGAACTAATTGATTTTACGCCGTTATAACTTAATGCTTGATAAAGTCTTTCTCTAGAAAAGCTCTTAACTGAAATTAGAGTTTGAAATTGGGGATTAATTAATACTAAATCTGCTTGTAAATTGCGATGAGGTTGGACAGCAGCATCAAATAAGGCACTTTCAAAACCCATTTGAATAAATATCAGCATATCCGCAAATGTAATTCCGGCAACTGCAACTACTAGCCGCATTTTTTCCTTCATCAACTGTCGCCAAGCCAAGGGCGTTTTCCGAAACATTTTATTAATCATGGGTTTTCTTTTGTTGCACATTGACGAGAAATAAATTACAATTTAATTGTTGTTTGCACTTGCAAATTAGTTAAACCAGAAACCCGTTTACTATCTTCAGGATTGAGGTGAATTTTTACTTCGACAATGCGACTGTCTAAATTTTCTCCTGGTTGATCACTAAAAACATTTTGGCGTTTGACTTGTAAACCAATTTGCTGGACTGTACCTTGTAATTCTTCAGTAAATCCTTGACTGGTAATTATGGCTTTTTGTCCTAATTTAATTTTGCTAATATCAGTTTGATAAATTTCTGCTACTGCCATCATTTTACTAGTTTGGGCAAAATCAGCAATGCCTTTATCATCAGTTTTTTCACCAACGCGGGTATGAATTTTGAGAATTTGCCCGTTTATGGGAGCGCGAATATAAGCTGCTTCTAGTTCAGTTTTTGCTCGGTTGAGATTAGCGATCGCACTTTCAATTTCTGTTTGTGCCAACTGCACATCAACAGGACGAATTTCGGCAATACTATTGAGTTTACCTTGAGATTCACTAATTTGTTTATTACTAGTATTATTAATGCGATTGAGGGCAACTTTAGCTTCTGCTAATTGTTTATTAGCTGTAGTATTAATGCGGTTGAGAATAGCTTGAGATTCACTTAATGTCTGTTTAGCAGTTTCTACATTTAAATGTTTACTATCAATTACAGAATTAGAAATTGCCCCTTCAGAAAATAACTTTTCATAGCGTTGATATTCTGATTCGGCATTTTTGAGTTCTGCTGTTAATTTATTAATGGTTGCTGTTTGAGCAATTCTATCACCTTCCCATTGGGCTGATATGCGAGCAATATTTTCCTGTTGGGATTGTTGATCTCCTGCATATTGTGCCTTAATTCTCTCCACAATTGCGGACTGTTCTTGAATTTCTCCTGATTTAGCCCCAGCTTTAATTTGTGCGAGTTTAGCTTTCGCAATTTTCACTTGTTGCTGGGATTGAATCACAGATTTTTTTAATAGATCACGAGATTGTAAAATAGCAATTACTTGTCCGATTTTAACATTATCACCTTCTTTAACTAATATTTCAACAATGCGATCGCCATCTAATCCTAAAGGTGCAGATAACTTGATTACTTCTGTGGCTGGTTCTAGTCTTCCTAAAGCAGTAACTATTTGCCCAATAGGTGCAATAGGTTTGGATTCAGTTACAGAAGTTTTATCTGGTTTTCCAAAATTAGAAACTCCATAAATAGCAATTCCTATAGGAATCGCACTAGCTGCAAGCATTAAACCAATTAAACCGGGACTTGGAGATTTAAACAACTGTTTATAACTCATTTTTATTACCCTGAAAACAAAATAAATTTATTTGCATTTATTGATGGTTAATTATTAAAAATAACCTGAGTTTTTTGTCATAAATATAATGTTACAAATTCTCAAGTGTTTGTCAATATATCTTTACAAATTATCTGCCTTGATTAAAACGGTGTTTTTACCTGTAAGTGTAAAATTTTTTCTACATGGGGATGCTGAAACCTCAACTCCCGTGCGTGCAGATATAGTCTACTAATATCATGATCACAACCATAGAGTTTATCCCCCAAAATCGCCTTTCCCAGTCCTCTTTTATCCGCAGCATGAACCCGTAATTGATGAGTCCGTCCAGTTAGGGGTACAAATTCCACACGAGTATGATTTTCTTCCCTATCCATAACGCGGAAGTGAGTTAAACTAGGTTTACCCCGCTCTAAATCCACTTCTTGATAAGGGCGATTTTCAGGGTTTCCCAATAAAGGTAAATTAATTTCACCTTCGGAAATATTTAGAGAACCTGCAAGCAAAGCTTCATAAACTTTATGAACTTGTCTTTGTTGGAATTGTTGACTTAATCGAGAATAAGTAACTGTATCTTTAGCTATTAAGAGAATCCCTGAAGTATCTTGATCTAAACGATGTACCGCGATTATTTCTTGATGATATAGAGAACGTAAACGACTAATTACACTATCTTGATTATGATAATAACGCCCAGGAACAGATAATAATCCTGATGATTTATTCACAGCAATTAGCCATTCATCTTCATAAATTATTTCTACTTTATTTGGCTTTAATCCTGATAGCAGAAATCCCATTAATGGCTGACATCTTTCTAAACAAGCACCGTAAAATTCTCCCTGTTTTTTATCATCAGCCAGAGGATTACCCCACCAAAATTCAGCCATTGCTAAAGGTTTTAGTTGATGAGTAGCTGCATAATGTAATAATTTAGGAGCGCAACATTCTCCTGTTCCAGTTGGTGTTCCTCTTGGTAATAATTGCTGTAAAGATAAAGATTGTCCCTGGAAATTAGTTAGGCTATAAGCTGCGTGCATTTCTGTTTGTAATTGTCGAGATAGTTTTTTGCGCTGTTGTTTTAGTTCCGTAATTTTCCTATCTGCGTCCGCTATGATTTGCTGTAAAGGCTGTAAAATTTTATTTTGTTGTCGTTTAAGATTTCGGCGGTCAATTCCCTGCTGACGGCTTTCTGTTTCCAGTCTTTCTAGAGCAATTTTCAAAGATTCATCTGTGAGAGTGTGACAAAATTGCTGGCGTTGTTCCTGTCGTTCCAGTTTGCTATGATTATGGTTTAGGCTGATGGCTTGTAACTGTTTGGTATATTCAGCGGACAGAGTTTTATATTCTTCTCTTTCTGAAAGTTGCCCAAGGGTAATAATTTCTTGTTTAATGGCTGCTAACTTTGCTAAAGTCTGAGTTTCTAATAAAGCTACTTCTTCTCTACCAGGTATTGGTAAAACCCAACCTGAAACTATACTATTACCATTTAATAAACCGGAAAATGCCTTAATAACTTTTTGTTCACCATTTGCTAATTCAACTAACAAAATACCATACATTTTTCCTTCATGGGAATAAAGGTGATTTTGCTCAAGTTGTTGCATTAAACTGCTTGCTATAGCTTCAGCTAAATGGGTGCGGGGTAATCGTAGTATTTCGCCAGTTTGGGGACATTTTCCTTCATAATAATAGTTAGGATGTGCATCAGGAATGATAAAATTAGAGTTGATAAAGTCTGAAAGCGGATGAAGAATAATCATAAAACATATATAGTATGATAAATCATTTTATAATTAACGAATTTTTGTTTAAATTTCTTATTCTAATTAGCAAACTTTTCTTGATATGGGTGTTAGTATATTTTACCGTACCTCTAATTATTCTCATACCAGAAGTTATCAATAATCCTATCGGTAATTTTATCATCACCTTGGGATTTTTATTTTTACCATTTTTCCTCATATATTTTTTTATAGATGAGGATATGAAAAAAGTTTCTCAGTATATTGCTCTATTCACAAATAATAAACTTTATCAAAAAAATAGCTCTAAATCTAAATTTATTTCTTCTATAGCTAAGTATGCGATTCTGATAATAATATGTTTAATTCCCTTTTTATCTTTTTTATCCTCATATCAAATTCAAGATTGGATTTATTGGCATCCTCAACATCGTCAAGAGAATTATACTAAATTGGGTCAATATTTACAAGCTCAAAACTGGGAAGATGCTGCTGAAGAAACACAATCACTAATGTTAAAAATCACCAATAGAGAAAATAAGAACTGGTTAAGTACCAGAGCTATAGAAACTTTTCCTTGCGAAGCATTACAGAATATAGATAAATTATGGTTGAATGCTAGTCAAGATAGATTTGGATTTAGTATACAAACTGAAATTTGGAAACGAGAAAATAGTAGTCAAATTAATTTTGATGATGAAATAGATCAAAAATTCCATCAAAAAGTAGGATGGAAACGAGAAAGTATAAACAATACAAAATCTAATTTTAAATTAGCCACAGATACCCCAATAGGATATTTCCCTAAACCTGTGGGAACATCCTTTGGAAAAGCCTGTGTAGGGAATTTAGATAGACTTTGGTTTGGACAAGCAGTGGGTTGTTATCACAAGATATTTATTCGCATAGATAATTGTCAATTAAATAGGTAAAAATAGCGTCAATGTATATCCATGATTCTACAAAAAAAGCTGCACCTGATGAATCCATCTAAAATCGCTATCAAGCAAAGCAGTAGAGACAATTAATGAATTATCTCTACCGAATAACTAACTTTAAAAATTCCTAACGTACCTCATTTAAACTCTCAATCTGCTTGGTAAACATTTCTGTAAATAAACTCATGACTGTGCGCTCTTCACGCACTTTAATATTAGCAGTAATAGACATCCCCGACTGTAAGGATATTTTTCTCTCTTGACCGGTGAGATTGAGTTGTTGTTTATCTAATTTGATTCTAGCTGGAAATCTATAAAATTGATGGTTTTGATCTGGAGGTAAAGCATCTGAACCAATATTAACTACTTTACCTTTGATATCGCCAAATTCACTAAAAGGAAAGGAATCAATTCTCACATCTACATTCATACCTTTCCTAACAAAACCAATATCTTTATTGGTAATAAAAACTTCGGCTATGAGGCTATCTTTAGGGACAATTTGCATTAATTTTTGGGTAGAATTGGCAACAAAACCAGGATTTTTAGCCTGAAGATCGAAAACTATACCTCCTACTGGAGCGCGGAGTTCTTGATATTTAACATTTAATTGTGTTTGGGATATTTTACTACTGATATCTGCTAAACGTTGTTCATTTTCTAAAATAATCTTTGTGAACTGACTATCAATATCAGCAATACGTTGTTTGTTAGCGCCTATTTTTTCTAAAATGCCTTTATCAGAACTAGCAACTGTATTAGTTAGTTGCTCTTTTCCTTTATCAATATCAAATGCTAACCGTTTTGCTTCTTCCTGTAATTGTGATATTTCGGCTTTGAGAGTTTGTACTTGTTGTTTTTGATTTAGATATTGTAATTTAGAAATACCACCCTCTTCAGCCAAGGTTTTCAGACTTTCTAAAATCTGACTTTGAATTGCTAAACCATTTCTAGTATCTTCCAATTTGTATAGAGTTTGAGAAAGTTGTTTTCTAGTTTTTGAAACTTCCAAACCTGCGGCTTTGGAACGAGATGCTAATTCTGTTTTAGACACTGCTAATAGTTGTTGTTCATCAATTCCCGTCCCTGCTGCTCCAGGTGAATTTCTTAATTGAGAACGTAATAATTCATTTTCTGCCACTAAGGAAGCACGACTTTTGAGCAGAAAAGCTGATTCTCCTGGTAGTCTACTGCGTAAAAAGGCTAGTTCAGAATCTATGCCTGTACTTGCTCCCATTAAGCGCCGATAGATATTGTTTTCTTGAATTAAAGCTATGCGAATTTTATTCAATGAATTTAATTCTGCTAGGGTAGCAATGGAATCAAAGGTTAATAATAAATCTCCTGGTTTTACCTCTTTTCCATCTTTCACATAAAGTGATTTTACAACTCCATTAATGGGAGCTTGTACGTCTTTTACTGTTCCTTCTGGTTTTAATTGTCCTGTAGCGGGAACTACTTGTTCAATTTTTGCTAAACAAGCCCAAATAATCCCAAAACAGGCCAATCCCATCAGAGTAATCATGATGGTTCGTGACCAGATTGGGGATTGACGAAGAACTACAGATTGCTCAAAGTTATCAAAATTAAAGTCGTTTTTTGGCTGTTTAGGAGATGTTAATACTTGTGCTTCTTTATATGATCCTTTGCCATTTCCGTTACCGTTGCCATTTCCGTTGGTGTATTTACCATTAATTTGAGTCATAATAATTTTGGATTTTAGATTTTGGATTTTAGATTGAATATTTAGTGGTGTGTAATCTTATCTTTAATCAATTATCAGTTGAATTTTATTTAAACAACTGACAGGGTTTAGCAATGCTAAACCCCTACTAATAAATGACAAATTACAAGTTTACTTCCTGTTGTTGATAAAGGTAGAAATAATGACCTTTAGCTGCCATGAGTTCTTGATGACTGCCTTGTTCAATCATTCTACTATTATCCATGACGACGATAGTATCGGCATTACTAACAGTATTCAAACGGTGGGTAATGAAGAAAACTGTATTACCTCTAAAAGCGCGAGCTAAGTTCAGACAAATTTGTCTTTCTGTCGGATAATCTAGGGCGCTGGTGGCTTCATCTAAAACTAATATTTTAGGTCTTTGCAGGACAGAACGAGCGATCGCAATTCTCTGTCTTTGTCCACCGGAAAGGGCTGATCCCCGTTCCCCAACTCTTGTATTATAACCATTTGGCAAGGTCATAATAAATTCATGAGCAACAGCAATTTGAGCAGCTTCAATAATTTCCTCAGTTGTGGCATCAGGATTAGTTAAAGCAATATTCTCTTGGACTGTGCCATCAAATAAGAGCGTATCTTGAGGAACTACACCAATTTGCCGACGTAGGGAATAAAGTTCTACTTTGGCAATGTCATAACCATCAACTAAAATTCTGCCAGATTCTGCATCATAAAGTCTGAGCAGTAATTTCATCATTGTACTTTTTCCTGAACCACTTTGTCCGACAATGCCCACAAATTCACCTGCGGTAAATTCGACGCTGACATTGCTGAGTTGTAGTGGTCCACTGGCAGCAAATCGGAAGGAAACATTGTCAAATTTAACTGCACCGGTAACGGGAGGAAGAGAAATATTATTCTTGTCTATTTCTCCTTCTTGTGGTGTGTCAACGATATCACTTAATCGTTCTAAAGACAAACCAGTTTCTTGGAAGTTTTGCCAGAGTTGTGCCAAGCGTAAGATTGGGGTAGTAACATAACTAGAAATAATCCGAAAGGCAATTAATTCTCCTAATGTTAATTCTCCTTTCAACACTAAATAAGCACCCACCCACAAAACTAATAAACTGCTGAGTTTACTCAGAAACTGACTGGTTGAGTTAGCTAATGTGGAAGTAAGAACAGTTTTAAAACCTGCGGCCACAAACTTAGCATATTTCTTTTGCCAGGAAAAGCGGGAGCGCAATTCAATATTTTGGGCTTTAACTGTTTGAATACCTGACATGACCTCAACTAAATAAGATTGAGTTTCGGCATTACGTTCAGCTTTAGTTCTTAATTGTCTACTCACTGTGGGAGCAGCAATTAATGTAACTACTACAAAGAGAGGAATTGTCCCTAAACCTACGACAGTTAGTTGCCAACTGTAAAACAGCATGACAACTATATAAACTACGGAAAATAGGGCATCTAACACTACTGTTAAAGCCGTACCTGTGAGAAACTGGCGGATATTTTCTAATTCATTGATTCTGGTGGATAGTTCACCAACTGGCCTTTTATCAAAATAGCGAAGTGGTAAACGAAGTAAGTGGTCAATAATTTGTGACCCCAAACTCATATCAATGCGGTTGGTGGTATCTACAAATAAGTAAGTCCGCAATGTGGTTAATACGGCTTCAAATACACCCACTGCTAATAGTAAAACTCCTAAAATATTCAGGGTATTAATACTATTTTGAACGATGACTTTATCAATAATTAGCTGAATAACTAGGGGATTAGCTAAGGCAGCTAATTGGACGAAGAAGGAAGCAACAAATACTTCTATTAGCACCCGACGGTAACGGGATAAATAGGGAACAAACCAAGATAAACCAAAGCGTTCTTTAGGTGTTTCTTTTGTCTCGCTAAGTAACAACAATCTAACTTGTGGTTGTAAGTTAGTTTCGTCGGTTTCTAATTCTTCTAGCAATTGACTAATTTGGCAGGTGATAATACCTTGAGATGGCACACCTAAAACTACTGTTTTTCCGTCTACTGCATAGAGGACAGCAAAACTATCACGATAGCGAATTAATGCTGGTGTGGGAATGCGGTTAATGGAAACAGCAGGGACATCAACTAGCTGGGATTTAAGTCCAATTAGTTCTGATAAATAAGCGCAAACTTGAAAAGATATACTACCTTGGCGCTTAATTTGGTCAGTTAAAATGCGACGAACTACTTCTTTCCGAAAGGGAATTTCTAAATGTTTAGATAACATTTGAAAACAAGCCAGACTAGAATCTAATTCCCCTTGTCCCCGGAAGAATGGATAGTTGAGATTTTTTGATGACTTGTCGGATGTGGTTGGGGGAACAAATTCCTGTTCTTGGGCGTAGGGAATGTCAGCAGATCCGGTGCTGTCTGATTGTGATATAGTTTCTAATGTTTCTGACTCTGTGGGAATACCATCAAGTAATGATAAATCATCAGGACTGATACCCAATAAGCGAACAGGAATGTTGCCTTTAACTTCAATTACTTCATTTTCTAGGCGAGAACCAGAGGGGAAATCGGTAAGAGAATTACCCGCACTCACAAACCAAATCCGATTGTTTTCTAGTTCTTTTAAGGAAGTTTTCCCGGGGGATAAATAATGAATTTTTGACTCTAATTGAGCTTGCTGGGTAATGTCTTTGAGGTTATGATTAACTAAAGCTTTTTGTGCTACTTGTGAACTTAAAACGTCAAATATTTCAATTAAGTGACTTTGATTTTGACGAGCTTTAGCAAAGGCTGGATTTTGGGTAAGGAATTGTAAATAATCTTGGACTTTCCAGGTTAAACAGACTACTTCTGTGGAAGCGATCGCTGTTTCACAAGGAATCTGACGCAACCAAGCAATTTCGCCGATTATTGCCCCTGGTTGGAGTAATTTTAAAGTAATAGGTAATTGAGTTTGGGGGTCATATCCTAATAGTCGCACATTACCTTGGTAAATAATTGCTATCCGTTCTGGTAGTTGTTCTTTACCAATAATTTTTTGTCCTATACGATAACGTAGAGGTTGGAGAATTTGTGATGATGAGAGTTTGCTGATTTCCTTAGTAGGTAATTGATCAAACCCTTCAATACTGGCAATGAATTCTTCAAAGGTACTCTGAATATAAGTCATATTTATTGAGTTAGTTATTTCACTTTATATCGGCTAAAAAGTTGATATTTGGCAATTTATGCTGTTTGAATTTGACATTTTTGCTCTGTCATTTGTGTTTGCAACCACTGATTAAACCGCTCATTTAGCAACCGTTGTCGCGTGGAACGATCTAGTTGGGCTGGTAATATTTTTTCTAGTCGGACAATTACGATCAAATTACCAATTTGAGTTGGTGCTGATAGCTGTTGTGGTTGGCTTTTAGAGAGGATATTTGCTAATGTAGGATGGAGGGATTGTAAATCTACTGGACCGACTAAGCCATCTGTCTGAGATTCTGGCCCTTGAGCGTATTCTCTGGCTACTTGAGCAAAAGACTGTTCACCTTCTTGGATGCGGAAGTAAATTTCTTGGGCAATGCCAATTTCTGAGGTGGTAATTAGGGAATAAATCACCTTATCTAACTGGTTTTTTCGTTGGAAGAAGTAAGAGTTTAAATCGCCTCCCCATGTTTCCTCTTTGAACTTTTCTTGTTTGAATTGTCGCACTGCCATACTCTTTAATTTTGGGAAATTTTCTGCATCTTGTTCTATTCCTGGATATTGTTGGGTTAATTGTTCATAGGCCACTTTTTCTTCTTCTGGGGTACAGACAATTTCGGCGATCGCCTGATCAATGATAATTTCCTTACATAATGCCGGTAATAGCTGGTATTCCGATAATAATGATAAGACCTCTGTGGGTTGGAGGATGCGATCGCCTAATTGTAGGACTTGATTCATATTGCTTGCGATCAGTTGTGTCGTCATTGTTAATTTCTCTGGAAAAGATAATAGAACTAGATTATTACCAAGTTATATTTTGGTTAAATTATACAATTTATTACAACCTTACCCTGTTTTAGTTTAAGTATGATACTTAAATACTCAGTTTTTCCCCAATCACCAAGAGTTAATTTTGGAAATTTTAAGTAGTCAGAGTGCTTGTTGTCGAATATTATCATACAAAACTACCATAGTTTGATAATTTTGTTATATCAAACTGACTCTTACTCTATCAAGCTTTGCCAATGTGACCTATTGCATCTTTGTCCATCGGCTAGATTACTCATGAGGAAATAGGGCATAATTACGAATTACCACCCCAAACTAAATAACCATTAATCTCAGTTATTGCGTACTCTTCACTTACTAACTAAATCTAGAAAAATCAATTAAACCTGACAAATAATTACAACACCTCATAGGTGAATACAGGACAAAAATTATATAAGGGGTAAATTTAATTTCTCTAAAAACGTAAATATATTCACAAAAAT
The DNA here is from genome assembly GCA_037131225.1 of Nostocales cyanobacterium ELA583. GTDB lineage: Bacteria > Cyanobacteriota > Cyanobacteriia > Cyanobacteriales > Nostocaceae > Dolichospermum. The sequence goes on from JBAXRM010000006.1 coordinate 54,344, forward strand.
CAGGAGAGAGGAAGAAGGACAAAGGGAAAAGAGAGAAGGAGAATTACTAAATTCCTAATTCCCGATTCCCAATGCTCAAATTAACGAAATTTACCAGGATTTAGACGATTAGAAGGTTGAGGCTGATTATTTCGGCGAATTACTACGCCATTTTTCAAACCTCTCCCAGTACCACCATCTTGAGGATCAAGGTATGGTTTTAAATTAATCCCAGCTTTAGTAGAAGTAACTTGATTCTTGCTACCACCTAAAAGCGTTTGTCCCAGACTGTATAAGCTATTACTATTACCGCTATTACGATTAGTATAAGTATTAACAGCAATAGTTTGTTGTCCACTATCAGCAGTAGTTAAGTTTTGGAATACACCATTACGAACAGTAGTAGGATCTTTGCCACGAGGAACTGTTAAGACAATTCGACAACTGGGGTTAGCTTCAGTAGTGACACAAATAATATTTTCCTGATTTTGAAACCCTATTTGTAGTTCTTGTAATCCATCTGGGCGGTATTGTTCTAATCGGGTGGCGATCGCTTCACAACGTTTTTGAGCATCCCAACCTCCTCCTAAATTTTGAGGTGCAGCCCAAGCAAAGAATTGTCCAGGCTGACTTTGGGGCTGATACATGACTATCGGCTGTCCATTGTTATATTGACAACTAAACCTTTGACTACTATTAACTGTGCTAGAAGTCGGTATAGTATTGGATGAACCCGATGGAACTGTAGTGGATGAACCAGATGAACTTGTAGGAACAATAACTTCAGCAAAGGCTACTCCATTACCAAAAAATAAAGAACAGCCAAGACCAGTTAACAATAAAAACCGCAGTGATTGTAATGACATAATTTAACTCCTGTTAGAAACAGGTAAATAGTTGATATCTCTATTGACGGAGAATATATTTTTTTGATCCATTAAAAGACCTATTTTTTATTTTTACCATACATAGGAGAAACCGCTACAAGCTACGAAGGATTATCAGCAGCTTACAGCGGTTTGTTGATTAGGTTGTAATTCAATAGAAAAATAGAGTAGTGGACTTGACAAGCAATCAATTAAATCTGGTCTAAATTAAGCTTTCTTTTTCAATTCTTTTTAGCACTTTTAGCTGTGAGTTTCAACACCTCCAATAACAATTTGGTGAGATTCAGGCGAAAACACTTTAACAGGAAGGTGACACACTCCACACACTCCCTTTCAGGTGAGTGTGGGCTTCTCGGCGACTCTTCTATGAAGACATTAACCGAGCTTTAAAGCCCTATGCCCTAGGGACTTTTTGAGATAATTTTTAACTTTTTTGATAGGCTGCTTTTCAGCATTTAATTGATTTGCACCTACTGTTGAAAATTATCTCAAATATTTGAAAAAAAATCAAGAAAGTGTTCATTCCTCATCGCCCGACAACACTGATTAAGCTACGCTTAGTTTTGCTCGTTGGGCAATTCGTCACTTACGCGCATTCATCTCATCACCTCCCTATCGGGTAGGTGAGAGGCTTCTACTGTTTAAGCTA
>JBAXRM010000007.1:0-54702 GCA_037131225.1 Nostocales cyanobacterium ELA583
CATTGGGTTATGGATAATTCCGAAAATTCAAAAAACACCTGCGGAATGTGGGTAAAAATACAGCGAAAAAACTTACATCTACTCTATAATTTCAGGAAAAAAGTAAGTATTACTTAGTATGAGTGGTTTACGATAATGTAACTAGGTTAAAAACTGCCGAAAATCTTCGTCTTGCTGGCTCAATTGCACCCAATCTAGGTTTAGGGCTTGAAATTTCTGGACTAGGCGATCGCAAGCAGGACGTTCTGTGGCATAATGTCCGGCATCAATTAATACAAGATTACGATCACGGCTTTCTTGAAATTGATGAAATTTACAGTCAGAAGTTAGGTAAACTTGGGCATTAGTTTTAACTACCGCTGAAATATAACCTGCACCCGAACCACCTAAAACAGCTACCCGTGAAATTTGCTGTTGTAAATCAGCCATTGGGGAAAAAGTCAAATGGGGCGGATTTAGTTGAGATTGAATATTTTTAAGTAACTCTTGTAATGTCAAAGTAGGTTGTAATATTCCTACACGCCCATAACCTAAACCTGCTTGGGTAGGAACAATGGGTGATACTTCTTGAAGTTGGAGAAGTTGCGCTAAAACATCAGCAGTTCCATCTGCAACTTGGTCAAAATTAGTATGAGCGGTGTAAATACCGATATTATGGGTAAAAGCTAACCGCATCATTTCCGTTAAGGCTTCTCCAGTGCGGAAAGATTTGGGGGGGTAAAAAATGAGGGGGTGATGGGCGAAAATTACATTAGCATGGAGTGCGATCGCTTCCTGCATTACTGCTAAAGTGGGAGTTAAACAGACCAAGACTCGCGCTTCTGTGGATAAAACACCGGGTTCTACTTGCCAACCACAATTATCCCAACTTTCGCACCAAGCGGGATTTGCCCATTCTTCAAACCAAGTGATTAAATCAGCAACTTTCATTAAATTTAAATAAATCAATATTAGATCAAACGTATTTAATTATAATCCTATTGGTGGAGATAACTGAAAAAAGTGTTTCTTAATCCAGAAAAATACACTAACTAAACTAATGAAGACTGGCACTTCTACCAAGGTGCAATGACAGCAGCAAAAGCCACACCAGATTTAATCCCAAATACAGAAATAGCTACAGCTATTGCTGCTAATTCAAAATTATTACCAGCAGCGGTAAATGCCACACTAGCAGCTTTTGCATAATCTTGAAAAATGCTATTAAAAGCAACTAATCCGGCTGTATATTCAGTGTCTCCCTTAGCTAAGTCACTCCAGATAATTACCATAGCAATACAAGGGGATATTCGGCTATTAGCTATGACAAAACCCACCTGTGCCTTCGGCACGCTGCGCGAACGTAGCTTAAGAAACTTAATTTTTGGTTAGTCCACGCAGGTGGACTGCGCTTATGTAGTAGCGTTCGCTTGCCTTAGACTCTATTATATTCGCCCAAAACTTTTCGGAATATGAAATTTTTTGTTGATATCCTCGACTTGTTTAAGAAATGAGGGATATTAATTTTATTATGTTATTAGCTAATATTGTGAATATGATGATCGTTTTGTGAAGTAACACCCTTGTTAACAAAAGCTAAAGTAATTCGTTTCATAAACCAATATAAACCCCAAAGAATTATAAAAGTAATAGCAATAATTATCAACGGCTGTTTACCCAATATTTCCTCTACACCTTTAGTAATGATGGCATCTGGTTGAGTAATAAAATCCCAACTATTAAACCGTAAAAACCTGCCCCAATAAATACCGATAGCAGAAAGAGCATGAGTAATCAACTCAACAGGCAAAATCCATTTACTGTTACCGTTTCGATGTAGATAGTGACCCAAATTTATTAAAGATATGACATAAGCTTCAAATCCGCCAAAAATGACTACAATATAAACAGGAATTAAGACTAATGTAATCATCCATACTGACTGAACTCGCCGAATATCATCTATCAAATGAATGACATCAGTTAATAAATAAGGTGCGTTTGGTAAAAAAGCATAGAAACCCAGAAATCCTAGCCACCAAACCCATGAACCTCCGCGTTTACTACGAAACAGCCAAACACTCAAAGCCAAAGGGATAAAAGCCAGAAATAAATTCCAAGTCATCCACCGGATATTCACCTGTAAGACCTGTAAAATCGTTGTCATTAATTCAATCATTTCTGCTTTCATGGAATTGAAATGTGTAAAATAAATTGAGTTTTTGATTACACAGTAGTTGCAGTTGTGAACTTTCAACAAGTCTAAAATAACTGTGTGCAAAACCCTATTTTAGATCACTGTTGCATAAAATGGCTATCTTTGAAAAATATTTGTGATGCAGCAACTAACACGCAGATATTAAAAGATTTTGAATAGGATGTAAAAATTAATAGAATTTACGAATTTGTTTCCCAGTCTTGAAAAAGATTACATTTAATTAAGTTAGAAAAAAACAAATTACAAATATGTCCATTGAACTGCAAGCAGAACTGGGTCAAGCGGTAGAACAACGTCGCAATTTTGCGATTATTTCTCACCCTGATGCTGGTAAAACTACGTTAACTGAAAAACTATTATTATACGGAGGTGCTATTCACGAAGCTGGAGCAGTAAAAGCCCGCAGAGACCAGCGAAAAGTGACTTCTGACTGGATGGCAATGGAACAACAACGGGGAATTTCCGTAACTTCAACAGTGTTACAATTTGCCTATCGTAACTGTCAAGTTAATTTACTCGACACTCCCGGACACCAAGATTTTAGTGAAGACACTTATAGAACTTTAGCAGCGGCCGATAATGCAGTTATGCTGATAGATGCGGCTAAAGGTTTAGAACCCCAAACCCGGAAACTGTTTGAAGTGTGTAAAATGCGGGGTATCCCGATTTTTACCTTTGTCAATAAACTCGACCGTCCAGGTAGAGAACCGATAGAATTGTTGGATGAGATTGAGAAAGAATTGGGATTACAGACCTATGCCGTGAATTGGCCTATTGGCATGGGCGATCGCTTTAAAGGTGTATTTGACCGACAACAGCAGCAAATTCATTTATTTGAGCGCAGTTCTCATGGTAGTAAAGAAGCAAAGGAAACTATCCTTAATATAGGCGATAGTCAGATTGAAACCTTAATAGAAAAAGGACTCTACCATCAACTTAAAGATGAGTTAGAACTCTTAGAAGGAGTTTGTCCAGAACTAGATTTAGACTTGGTACACGCTGGTAAAATGACCCCAGTATTTTTTGGAAGTGCCATGACCAACTTTGGGGTGGAATTATTCCTCAACAACTTCCTAGACTTTGCCCTCAAACCAGGTACACATAGCAGCAGCGTCGGTGACGTTCCTCCTACCTATCCAGAATTTACAGGATTTATTTTCAAACTGCAAGCGAACATGGACCCGAAACACCGAGACAGAATAGCTTTTGTCCGGGTCTGTACAGGCAAGTTTGAAAAAGATATGACAGTAAATCATGCTCGAACTGGCAAGGTTGTTCGTCTATCTCGTCCACAAAAACTATTTGCCCAAGAAAGAGAATCTATTGATGTTGCTTATCCAGGGGACGTGATTGGTTTAAACAATCCAGGTGTTTTTGCTATTGGTGATACAATTTATACAGGACAAAAATTAGAGTATGAAGGAATTCCCTATTTCTCCCCTGAACTGTTTGCTACGTTGAGAAATCCCAACCCTTCCAAATTTAAGCAGTTTCAAAAAGGTGTTTCCGAATTACGAGAAGAAGGCGCTGTACAAATTATGTACTCAGTTGATGAAGCCAAGCGTGAACCAATTTTAGCAGCGGTTGGTCAATTACAATTTGAGGTCGTACAGTTCCGCTTACAAAATGAGTATAGTGTAGAAACTATTCTCGATGTATTACCCTACAGTGTCGCCCGTTGGGTTGAAGGTGGTTGGGAAGCACTAAAACAGGTAGGACGTTTATTTAATACCACTACTGTTAAAGATAGCATGGGCAGACCAGTATTATTATTCCGCAATGAATGGAATTGTCAACAGTTAGAAGGTGATCATCCAGAGTTGAAGTTAAGTGCGATCGCTCCCGTCTTTTCCAATCAACAACCACTTGAAAGTTAGAACAGGGAACAGGCAACAGGGAACAGGCAACAGTGGGAAAATGTCTTCTTTCTTCTTCTTCTTTTTTCTCCTGACTCCTCGGTGACTCCTAACTCCTCCCCATTATCAGGGTATCTCAATTTAGTGCCATTTATGACCTAGAACAGATTGGAGTACTAAAGTTTGTATGCCTTCCCACGCTGAATCATGTTTAGAGGCTGGTTTAGCTGCCCTTAAGCAGGGGAATTACTACACAGCGATCGCTAACCTTGAACCACTAGCCAAAGAACAAAGCGAAAAAAAGATTTGTTTACAGGCAAAAGTGGGGTTAGTTATGTCCTATGCCCGCACTGGTGAAATCTCCAAAGCGATCACTCTGTGCCAAAATCTAATTGCTAATAGTAATCCTCAAGTTCAAGAGTGGGCAACACTTGCTCTTGAACACCTGCATAAACGCAAAAACCAGAAGAAAAAATCCCGCAAAACCAATACTCAACTTGTTACCAGTTTAAATCCTGCCCAACAACAACTACAAACTGCTTATATTGGTGCTGATGGTGATACCAATATCAAATCCGTTAGTATTTATTGGCGAAATGCTAGGCGAGCCAAAGTCTGGCAACCCCTCCGCAAGCCGAATATTATCCCTTCCCGACTGCTTGCCATCTTCACATTCATAGCTCTATTTTGGGTGTGCCGAGAACTGCTGAAATTGGTATTGGTTTCAATTAATCACATTCTATATCAACTGCCATACTTAGAACCCATCCAGATATTCTATCGTGATCCTAGTAACTTACTTTTAGGACTATTTATCATCTTGATGGTATTCTCCCCTTGGTTACTCGACTGGGTACTAACAAGATTTTCTGGTCAAGAAGAATTAACCAAAGAGAAATTAAATTCCTACAGCCGGGAAACATTAAGGGTATTACAACGCGCCTGTCAACAGCAGCACTGGCCAACCCCCCAACTCAGAATCTTACCCATTTCCGCCCCCATGATCATCAGTTATGGCAACCTACCCCACACAGCTAGAATAACCGTTAGTCAAGGTTTATTACAACAACTGGCAGATGATGAAATAGCTGCCATCTATGCTTTATCTTTAGGGCAAATTGGGCGTTGGGATTTTGGGGTCATGTCCCTAGTTTTACTGGTGACAATGCCATTTTATGGAATATATCAGCAAATATCAGCTTGGGGAAATCAACATCAAGGTAAAATATGGCTTTGGCCTGCTACAGTTTTAGCCGCCATTAGCTATATGATTTGGTGTTTGTTCACAGGTACAGCCTTGCTTAACAACCGATTACGGCTTTACCATAGCGATCGCCTGTCTGCCGAAATCACAGGTAATCCCAATGGATTAATTCGCGCCTTACTAAAAACATCCATTGGTATAGCTCATGATGTCGGACTCAAAGAACAAACTTGTTGGCAATTAGAAAGCCTAAATCTTCTCGCGCCCGTCGCATATCAACAAAGCATAGTTTTAGGAAGTGCCGCCGGACATCTACCCTTTGAATCATTTTTCAAGTGGGAAAATTTTCATCCCTACCGCCAATGGTTTACCATCAACAGTTGTCATCCAGCTATGGGCGATCGCATCGAACGCCTTTGTCAAGTAGCCCGTCATTGGCATTTAGACACCGAATTATATCAAACAAACCCACCACAACCCATTCTGATTAAGCCCCAAGCCTTCTGTTTACAAATTGCCCCTTGGTTGGGAATTCCTCTGGGTATTGTCTTCGCTGGTCTGATTTGGTTAGTTTGGCAAATAGCATACAGCTTACATTTGTTAAACTTGAAGTGGATTTATGAAAATTGGTCTTTTTTCACAGGTTGTATGTTAATCGGCTTTAGCATCGGTACAGTCATGCGGATAAATGCTTTATTTCCCGATATTACACCTGTCAATGTTCAAAAAAACGAAAACTTCACCAACCTATTAGCAGATCCCGCTATTTTACCAATTGATAGCATTAGAGTCCGTTTTACTGGTAAACTGTTAGGCCGCCCTGGAATTGGTAATTGTTTAGCACAAGACCTAATTCTACAAACTAGCCAAGGTTTAATGAAATTACATCATATTCCCTGGTTAGGCAAGTCATTCAATCTTCAGGACTTGATTGGCAAACAGATCACTGTTACAGGTTGGTTACGACGAGGGGCAAGTCCCTGGATGGATATCCAAACTCTGGAAACTCAAAGTGGTAAAAAAATTAATAGCCCTCATCCTGCTTGGTCTACTGTCATCGCAGTTGTTGCTCAGGCGTGGGGTGCTTATATTATGCTCACAGGTTCATAGGCAATAATTCTTAATCTTCCGCTGCTCCCTGCTCCCCCGTCTCTTATTTTTTGCCTATTGCTTTAAAAATGTGTTTTATGTTACGATAGGATCATACTATTGGCTATTGGCGGAAAAGTCTCTGCTGAACTAGCTACGCGGAAAATACCATGATAATGTTAAGCAATGGTATTTTGTTCTGCGGGCAAGAATTAAGAAGAATGAATTTACTGTGGTGGATAGTTGGCTATTAAATTAACAATTTCTAAAATTAAGGTCATATTAGGTCACGGGTGCATACGCGCTTTCGTGCCAAATAAGCTTGATCCCAACAAAAAACTGTATTCTATAAGTTGATAGCATGGTTTATGCCGCGCTACACTATCTGATTGCAGAAATTAGTTTGTGGCAGTTTTAGTCCATAGTATCTATTCAAAAACCAAAGCCAATTGATTGTTTTTATCTTGTCCTGTTTAATCCCAATCTGGAGGTATATTCCATGTCCATTCGCCTATATATAGGAAATTTGCCCAAAGAAGAAATAGATCGTCAAGATTTGCAAGCTGTGTTTGCAGAAGAAGGCGATGCTGTCACCACTAAACTAATTAAAGACCGGAAAACAGGCAAATGCCGTGGTTTTGGTTTTTTAACGGTGAATAATGACGAACAAGCAGATCAAATTATTGAAAAATATAATGGTCAAATGTTCAAAGATACACCCATCAAGCTAGAAAAAGCTTTACCACGGACTAAAGGTGAGGAAGGCGAAGAACAACAACAACAACAACAATCACCAGTCCCCAAACCAGTAATCCAAGGTAGTGGTGGTAGTAGTTCCCCTACTCCTGGTGGTAGCAAAGAAGGCGGCCGTCGAGATCGGGATAGAAACAAAAAATCTCGGCGTGGTAGCGGTGGTGGTGCGCGTGAGAATGCTACTAGCGTTGATAACGAAGCTTTCCGTCCAGATCCACGTTGGGCAGCGGATTTAGAAAAGCTAAAACAGATGTTGGCTGCACAAACGACCAACTAAATTATCTGTTTAATCAATTTGCTTTGAGATTAATTCTTAAAGCTTATTCGGTATCAGCATTAGCGTGTAGAAATTTATTTCTAAATACGATCAACAGACAGTGCAGGTAGCCATATCAGGTTATCTGCACTATTTATTTAGGCAATTTTTGAGATTTGACAGTGTGATTATACAAAATTTGTGCTTTTTTACTAAAACTGTATCTAAATTAACAAAACTTCTGGCAATGTAGGAATAGTATAAGCCAATACACTTATCTTTATTAAATCAGTGCTTTTGAAAATAATGGTAATTGAGATGATATTTTCGGAGATTTAATTTTGGTGTGATTACTTTAATGAAAATTATTTTGATTGCTTGAACTTTGTAAATAACGAACTGTAAATATCTAACTGAAGATGTGGCGTTGCTACTTGAGGTAGGTTTTATCATTGATTAACTAATATATCATGATAGATAATATCCGTTTGTCCATATAAAAAAAAATAGATATTTTTGTCTATCAAAGCTATTACATATAAATATAGAACGTAGAGGGAATTAACCAATATTTTGGCAATAATTAAAATAGAATAAATATTAATTATGCCAAGTTCCCTCAAAAAATACAGATTTTAGTTTAATAAGTGCAAGCTAAAAACTCTCTTCTATCTTGTTAAAATCAGGAACATAACAAATCTATGAAAGCTACCACTAAAAAACAAATTGCTTTAATTTCAGTCCATGGTGATCCAGCAATTGAAATAGGCAGGGAAGAAGCAGGAGGACAAAATGTTTATGTCCGCCAAGTGGGTGAAGCCCTAGCACAGCTAGGATGGCAAGTGGATATGTTTAGTCGGAAAGTTAGTGCTGATCAAGAAATGATAGTGCAACATAACTCCAATTGTCGGACTATTCGTTTAACAGCAGGTCCTGTGGAATTTGTGCCAAGAGATCAGGGTTTTAAGCATTTGCCAGAATTTGTAGATCAGTTAATTAAATTCCAAAAAGAAGCCGGGATTAAATATGATTTAGTTCATACTAACTATTGGTTATCTGGTTGGGTAGGGATGGAATTAAAGAAAAGACAAGGAACTAAACAGGTTCATACCTACCATTCTTTAGGAGTGATCAAATACAATACCATAGAAAATATTCCTTGGGTGGCAAGTCAACGTTTAATAGTAGAAAAAGAAGTATTAGAAACAGCAGAAAGAATTGTTGCTACCAGTCCCCAAGAACAGGAACATATGCGATCGCTTGTTTCCGAGAAAGGTAAAATTGATATTATTCCCTGCGGTACAGATGTTCAACAGTTTGGTTCAGTGGAAAAACAAGCCGCAAGAGTGATTTTAGGAATTGCTCCAGAAGCTAAAGTTGTGTTATATGTAGGCAGATTTGACCCTCGTAAAGGCATAGAAACCTTGGTAAGGGCAATGGGTGAATCTAAGTTTTATGAATCAAAACAATTGCAGTTGATTATTGGTGGTGGTTGTACACCTGGGAATAGTGATGGTCAAGAACGCGATCGCATTGAGACAATTGTTAACGAATTAGGGATGAGTGAATGCACATTCTTTCCTGGTTGTTTAAGTCGGGAGATATTACCAGCTTATTATGCTGCTGCTGATGTTGGTGTTGTTCCCAGTCACTACGAACCTTTTGGATTAGTAGCAATTGAGGCTATGGCTTGTGGTACACCTGTTGTGGCGAGTGATGTTGGTGGTCTGCAATTTACCGTTGTCAATGAAGAAACGGGTTTATTAGTACCGCCGCAAAATGTCCTGGCTTTTAATCACGCTATTGATAAAATTCTCAGTAATTCTACATGGCGGGAAGAATTGGGGAAAGCTGCTAAAAGGCGTGTTATCAATAAATTTAGCTGGAATGGTGTAGCTAGTCAGCTAGATGAACTATATACCCAACTGTTGCCGCAATCTGTCAGACAACCTGCATTAGTTAGTAAATAGGGAATTAGGTAAGAATTTTTCGATAGTACTAGTACACTGCGGCGTAAGTTAATGAACCATTCTCAATCGTCCAAAAGCTGATTCCATATTACTTTTGACTTTTGATTTTTGACTTTTGACTTCCGCGAAGCGGTACTAGTACCATAAGGCGTTTGGGCGTTTTGAATATTTTAATGATTTATGATGATAACAGAACTAAAGCTCAAGGAAAAATTGCAGCTTTATTGGAAGATTTGGTGTGAATTAATTTGGGTAAGTTTAAATGAAATAAATATGAGTAATGAAAAAGACAATTCTCTTTGGGGGCAAAAAGGAGCTACTCTGAGCAATAAAACAGCCCAAAAAGAATTTAACCTCAAACCAACAGAAATTATTGAGGCTATCAAATCAGGAAAATTGCAATATCGGCACAACAATTTATACGGAAATCCCTGCTTCAAACTGTTAAGAAGTGAGGTGGAAAATTTTGTCATTGAACAATATGGCTCGGATTATTTAAATACTCAAAAGCACCAAGCTGAATTATCAAAAATCAATACAGAAATCCGCAGTTTAAAACGGAAGATATCTGAATTAGAAAAAAGAAAACAAGCCCTTTTGGTAACGCTTAATTCTTAAATATAGTTGATTTAAGGTTAAGATACAGAGAGATATTTAATAATTTTTTTGATTTAGTTAGACAACAAAAACTAGATACTATGTCCATCAAAGTTCATTTAGTTACCATTATTGAAAATGTTATCCTCTTAGTATTTTACACAGAAGCCTATTGTTGGCAATTCCGGTTAATTACTGCTGGTGGTCAGGTGTTTGGTGAATGTAAACTTTATTACACCCCGGAAGCAGCCGAAAAAGCCGGACGTGAATGGATTTATCAGGGATATTAACCTGTTACGTAGCTTTGTTAAATTGGTGAATTTACTTAACAGTTGATTACAGTTTTTTATCAAGCACTGGTTCTATAAATGGGTTTATTTTCAGTGAACTAGCAGAATATTTGGGCATATTCTAAGATAGAATCAGGCTCAAACCTTGATGACAAAAAACATCGTTATTATCAATTTTCATCCTCAGTTGAAATTAAGTATTTTCTAAAAATAGAGGTTTAAAATGACAATTACCCTTAATCACACCATAGTACCTGCACACGATAAGGAAGCATCTGCAAGGTTTTTTGCCAAAATTTTTGGTTTAAAATTAGAACCTCCCCTTGCTCACTTTGTTGTTGTACGTGTGAATGAACAATTGACCTTTGATTTTGACAATAAAGAAAATTTTGAGTCACACCACTATGCTTTTCATGTCAGTGATGAAGAATTTGATGTTATCTTTGCACGGATAAAGGAGAGGGGTTTAGAATACAGTAGCGACCCTATGCACCAACATCAAGGTGAAATTAATCACAGAAAAGGTGGTAGAGGTTTTTATTTCTATGACACCAATGGTCATAATTGGGAACTGCTAACCCGTGAATAATATTGCTTTGATATAGCAGCCAATTTAGAAGCTAAACATCGCTATTGATATCTTTCTAGAAGGGTCAATGGTTCAACAATCTAATTTGAAAACTAAAAGTGATATATTTGCAAGAGAAAATAGTCGGTTTCTTCATTTCGAGAATCACTTATAATATTTTGTAACAATTCCTCAATTTTACTAAAGTTTATGTCTCCTTATCCTAGTTTAGTCACTGTTTCCGCGCTTATACTATATTTTGTAGTTACAATTAATGTTGGTAGAGCTAGATTTAAATATCAAGTTCCTGTACCGCAAACTACGGGAAACCTGGATTTTGAGCGCGTGCTAAGGGTGCAACAAAATACCTTAGAACAGCTTGCTTTATTTATCCCGGCTTTATGGTTGTTTTCTATTTACGTTAGTCCTATTTGGGGTTCTGCTCTTGGTGCAGCTTGGGTAGTAGGAAGGATTGCTTACGCTTGGGGATATTATATAGCAGCGGAAAAACGCGGTCCAGGTTTTGCAATTAGTTCTCTGAGCAGTATTGTACTAATTCTCGGTTCGCTAGTTGGTATTATTTTATCTATTGTAAAATAAACTGGGTAATGGGTAATCACCAATTACCCATTACTAATCACCAATTAGTCAACTAAATCAGGAAAAACTTCTTGCACAGCGGGATGTACAAGCCGATGATTTTGGACATTTAAACCTTTGGCTAAAGCTGGGTTAATGTCTAAAGCTTTAAGTCCGAGATTTGCTAACTGGACAGTATAAGGTAATGTGCTGTTATTTAGGGCTTGTGTTGATGTCCAAGGAACTGCTCCTGGCATATTAGGAACGCCATAATGCACTACTCCCTCATCAATATATACTGGCTTAGTGTGGGATGTGGGGTGTAATGTTTCTACGCATCCACCTTGATCAACAGCGACATCAACAATCACTGAACCAGGACGCATTTGTTTAACTAATTCACGAGATACTAAAATTGGGGCTTTTTTGCCGGGAATTAAGACGGCACCAATGAGTAAATCTGCATCTTTGACTGCGGCTTCAATATGGGCGGAATTGCTGTAAAGTAATTCTACTCTCGAACCAAATAGGGTTTCTAGGTAGGATAGGCGCTCAACGTTGACATCTAAGATTTGCACCATTGCACCCATACCTACAGCGATTTTAGCAGCTTCTGTACCCACCACACCACCGCCTAAAATTACGACTTTACCAGCTTTGACTCCGGGTATACCGCCTAAAAGTACCCCTCTTCCTCCTTGTTGACTTTCTAGGAATCTCGCACCAAATTGGACGGCTAACCGACCAGCAACAATACTCATGGGGGTGAGTAATGGAAGTTTATTTGCTCCTGGTTGTTCTACGGTTTCATAAGCGATCGCACAAGTGCCACAATCAATTAAATGTTCTGTTAGTTGGCGATTTGCCGCTAAATGTAAATAAGTAAATAACAATTGTCCTTTTTGCAAAAATTTATACTCACTTGTCAAAGGCTCTTTTACCTTAACAACCAACTCACAATTCCAAGCAGCATCAGCATTATTGACAATTTCTGCACCAGCATTGCGGTAGTCTTCATCAGTAAATCCCGCTCCAGTACCAGCTTCACTTTCTACAAAAATATTATTACCGTTTTCCCGTAATACCCGAACACTGGAAGGACTTAAACCTACCCGAAATTCTTGATCTTTAGTTTCCTTGGGAACACCAATTTCCATTGATAACCTCTTATATTTTATTGTTTCACTTTAGCCTGCCAGTACCTAGCCGATTATTTCCGTATTCAGTAATTCAAAATGCAAAATTTTTAGTCTCCCTCACGCTACATCTTGACTAATTCGCCAGTGTTCTTACAATAGATAAAGAATAATTAAAAATTGTTAAGTAGCGATCGCCATCCCCAGCAATTTTTCAAAAAATCCCTGTAAATCTTTGTTTGCGAATTACTAGAAAGGAATTATTGATTATGACACAACAACAACCAACCATTACCCCAAAATTAGAAGAACCCAAGTTTGGCTTTAATGAATATGCCGAGCGTTTAAATGGTAGAGCCGCTATGATTGGCTTTATTTTAATGGTGGTAATTGAATATGCTACCAATCAAGGTGTAATTGCATGGCTGGGTTTAAAATAGATTTGTAATTTGGTATTGTTGATAGAGACGTTCCGAAGAACGTCTCTACATTAGTTTTATATTTATTTTTTTCCCGGAACTCTGGTTTGCAAAATTCTAATTTCAATATATTATTCTATACAAGCTACGCCACTAAGCAGAGTGGGCATTGCCAACCCTACAAGTTAAATGATGATCAATGCTGGCTTAATAAGTACAAGGAATTTTTCCACGACGAATCGCAATACCACCAGTTTCCGATATTTATATTAAGAACTAACTAAGACAAAGTTATAAAATTGACCTGATGGGAATTACATCCTGAAAAGCTGATAATTCCGTCGTTATTTCTAAAATAATCATTTATCTGCGTGTGAATTACCGTACTCTCTTTTTTGTCGAGGAAAACTATAATTATTTATGTTATTATTTACCGTTAGTGCAATGAAAAAATTGTAGTTGGGATATTCTGAGCAAATCTATACAAAAAACATAAGTGGAACTAAGTAAGCTGTGATGAATGCTGTATTACCTCGTTTTTTAAAGTCAGCCTACCGCAAAGAACCTATCATTAGTGCATTGATAACAGCGGGAATAATGGATGCGCTAATTGGTGGTTTGGATGATAGTTGGTCACTTTTCACGTTTGGGTTAGGAACAGCCGGAATCGCTCTCGTCTTTAAATTATGGCGAATGCAGCAACGTCCGTCTTTACCAGAAGAGCCTGTTGTGCAATATTATTTACCTCCTCAGTCTTCCACCGATCCTTTACCTGTATTAAAGGTTTCCAAGAAAAAACCTCGTCAGTGATTTATAGATACAGACACAAGGCAAGATTCTGGTATTAATGGTATTTGTTGTTGTATCTACTCAATTATTGGGTAAATTCGATTACTAGGTCGCGCTTCGCTATCGCTATTAATCCAGATAAATACCCTTGTTAGTAGTAGATTTGATAGAAAAATCAATATTGGGAATTTTTGGAAAGATTCAGGACTACTAGTACCGCTTCGCGGAAGTCAAAAGTCAAAAATCAAAATTCAAAAGTAATATAGAATCAGCTTTTGGACGATTGAGAATGGTTCATTAACTTACGCCGCAGTGTACCTAGTTATAGGTGGTCTTTAACTGTGGTTCAGTATGAGAAATTTACACTATTCAAAATCAAGTAAAATTCAATTAGTAACTATTACTAAATAGACCAATGAAACTACAAACTACTACCCAAGAAATCAAAGTGGTTACGGCTTACTATACTCCTGAAGAATATTTAGAATTAGAAGAAAAAGCTGATTATAAAAATGAATATAAAGATGGGGAAATTATATATATGACTGGTGGAACAACACAACATAATAAATTAGCAGGTAATTGTTATATCTGCTTAAATGTAGCATTAAATGATTTAGACTATGAAATTTATATTGGTGATGTCAAATTGTGGATACCACGTTATCGGGAATTTACTTATCCTGATGTCATGGTAATTGAGGGTCAACCAGTTTATTACAGCACAAATACGACAATAGTTACGAATCCTTTGTTAATTGTGGAAGTTTTATCTAAATCAACAAAAGATTATGACCGTGGTGATAAATTTCTCTATTATCGCTCAATTCCCGAATTTAAAGAATATATTTTAATTGATCAAACTAAATATTATGTAATGCAATATGTTAAAACTTTGGAAAATCAATGGATTTTGACAGAGTATGAAACAGAAGATGCTATGATAAATCTGTCATCAATTAATGTAGAATTGTCTTTAAAGCAATTATATAAAAAAATCAATTTCTCTGAAAATTTAGAATAAATAAAAATCTTTTGCTTTTACTTATTTTTTGATAACTACTAACTAACAAATGACTAATGAATAAATTACTTGTAGTAGCGACAGGAAACCCCGGTAAATTGCGGGAAATGCAAGCCTATTTAACTGATTCTGGTTGGGAATTGGCTTTAAAACCGGAAGATTTGGATGTAGAAGAAACAGGAGAAACTTTTGCAGCAAATGCTTGTCTCAAAGCCTCAGAAATTGCGAAAGTTACAGGTAATTGGGCGATCGCTGATGATTCTGGTTTACAAGTAAATGCGCTCAATGGTGCGCCGGGTGTTTATTCTGCGCGTTATGGGAACACGGATACAGAAAGGATTGAGAGACTATTAAGAGAATTAGGGGATCAGGAAAATCGCCAAGCTCAATTTGTGTGTGCGATCGCAGTTGCAAATCCTCAGGGGGAAATAGTAATTCAATCTGAGGGGATTTGTCACGGTGAAATTTTATTTGCACCTGCTGGTAATGCTGGTTTTGGTTATGATCCGGTTTTTTATGTACCAGAGAAACAATTGACTTTTGCTCAAATGACGACGGACTTAAAAAAATCAATTAGCCATCGTGGTAATGCTTTAAAAGCCTTAGTTCCCCAATTAATGAAAGTCATTTGAAATATGAATATTCATGATGTATTAACTAGCAGCAAAATAATTTAACCTTCAAAAAGTTTTCAAGCTTTGATTAAATAAATCAGTATGATATGTATACTAAATTTCATTGATTTTGAGGTAATAAATATGCAGCAAACTACTATGAAAGAAGCTTCTCAACATTTAGTTGAATTGATTGAAGCAGCACTTAAAGGTGAAGAAATTATCATCATGAAAGGTAATCAATCTGCTGTGAAATTAATCCCTGTATTACCAGTTATAAGTTTGGTAGTGCAAAAGGAATGGTAACGATGTCTGATGATTTTGATGAACCTCTTGAAGATTTTAAGGAGTATATTGATAACAAATTTAATGCCTATCGCATACAGCATTTATGGTAATGTGTTCAGATCCCCAACTTCTGACCTGAATTTATAATTTATTTACCAGATTAAAAAAGAAGTCGGGGATCTTATTATTTAATTATCTTCTATACTCATCCCCACAATCACCAATCAACTTATATAAATCCCGTGATTCTTGAGAAACTGCATCTATTTTCCCTATATCTTCAGCATCTAAATTAAAATCAAATACCCTAGCATTATCTTCTAAATGTTCTGCAATTCCTAACCTTGCACCCACAATTACACCACCCACTGCTGGCTGATTTAAAATGTAATTTACAGCCACATTAGTAATACTTACTTGATGTTTATCAGCAATTGTTTTTAAAGTAGTTAATAACTCTTGAAATAATCGCCAACTACCCCAATTAGCAATCATTTGTTTGTATTTTCTCAAACTTGTAGTATTGATTTCTGAACTTTTTGGTTCTGGTTTACCTAAATATTTTTCTGATAACAAACCACCGCAAACACTACCATAGGTAAATAGTTTTATATCATTTTCTTGGCAGAATTTAACCATATTTACTTGAGGTCTTCTATCAACAAGAGAAAACTGGACTTGATTAGAAACAATCTGGATTCCTGCTTCCGTGATAATTTGTAAATGTTCCGTATCAAAATTAGTTAAAGCTAAATGTTTGATTTTACCCTCAGTTTGCAATTCTGCCATATATTTGAGAGCATCTAAATAATTAGAGTCTTTATAGTCCCACCAATGAAACTGCATTAAATCTAATGATTTCACATCCATTCTTCTCAAGGAAATATCAATATTTTCCTCAACCAATTTTTTTGTCATCTTCCCTGCACGAGGAACCCATTTTGTAAAAGCTTGAATATTATCCACTGCTTCTTCTCCACGAGTTGCAATTAATTGACGACGAAACTCACCAATTAAATCTTCTGCTGGTCCATAATGATCTGCTAAATCCCAAGTTATAAAACCAGCGTCTACATATTCAAACATCGCTTGAATAGCGGCTGTACGGTCAATGCGTCCATGTCCACCGGAAACTTGCCACATTCCATTCAAAATTCGGCAAATCTTTAAATCGGGGGTAAATTGTAAATAGCTGTCTTGAGGTAAAGTCATATTTTTTGTATTATTATTTCCAATCTTTTTCTGCTTGTTCCAAAACATAAGCTGCAACGTTTTGAATTTCCTCTGTGGTTAAACGATCTTTATAGGCTGACATATTATTTTTACCATTAGTAACAATCGTTGTAATCGCTTCTAAAGAATCCATGCCATATTTTTTGAGTGTATTCCTTTTTAAGTTTTTACCACGTCTAATGATGTTTCCTCCATTAATATGACAACCAGCACAATGGACAGTAAAAATTTCCGCCCCTGGGGCTGTATCTAAAGCGTTAGCAGGTAAAGTAAAATTGATAGTCCACAAGCAAAGTGTGCATATTATCAATGTTATGAGTTTTTTCATAAAGCTTCAAAATCAGAAATAAAACCAATAAATTTTGTACATTCTTCTTGAAAAGCTTCTGCTTCGCTGACATCTTCCATTTTATAGGACATTATACGTTTTCCATCGGGCATTTTTTTAGAACCAATCAATTCACATTGGTATTTTTCTACCATTTTCTTAAATTCAACACCGTATACTTTCCATGCTTCACTATCACAAGTGATATTTATCCGCCACATAATTAAAATTTACTGATTGACCAATATTGATTATTTCATAAATTGGTAATATTTCTCTAAAAAATCAAAAATTCAGAGATATTCTTGTTAATGTCCTTTGAACTTTGAACTACCTGAAGATAGAGATAGTTCTATTTCTTTAGAGGGTGTTTATATCCAGAAGATTTCGCCAAAATGAATGTAAGTGTTACATGAGATTTATATTAAGTATGACCATTAATAAGAACGTTAAAGAACAAATTCAGGTAGATTTACGCCAAGCTAAAGAAACAGGACAATTAAAAGCTGAACGGATTCGGGAAATTGTGAAATCTGCTATTTCTCAAGTAGGTTCTGAGTTTCAAGAAGGTTCTCATGAACTGCGTAACTTAGTTAATGATGCTGTTTCTACTGTCATTGATAATTTACAAGAAAAAGGTAGTGAAGTTAAAGAAGGAGTAGTAGCTTCAATTGAAGGGGCTATGGAAGCTATAAATCTGAAAAAACACTCAGATATTGTCAAAACACAAGCAGATATTAAGCGTCTACAAGCTCAATTAGATCGGGAAGAAGAAGAACTCCAAATAGAAATTGAAGGAATTTTAACAAAGATAGTAGAAACGAGTCAAGATAAATCAGCAGATACGAAAATTGCGATTGATTCAGCAATTGATTCTATCAAAGATAGTGAAGAAATTGGATTATTAAAGAAACGCTATGCACAATTACAAGCACAATCAGCAATTATCAGAGCAAATTTATCGGCACGTTATAGTGGAAGTGATCAAGAGGTACAGGATTATTTAAATGAAGCCAAACAATGGTGTGATAAATCCCATCCAAAAGCTGAATCTATCACCTTACAAGTCAAAGAAAGTTACTCACTTCTAGAACAAAAATTAGCAAATGCAGGTGGAGTTATAGCGAAAAAAGAACGTCAATTAAAACAAACTTTACGAGAGTTACTTTTAGCAACGGCTGATTTATTCAAAGAAAAAGATATTCGCGCTTAAATAATTTATTTTAGATCCTTTAGATCCCCGACTTCTTAAAGAAGTCAGGGATCTTTTCTGTTTTTTCTTCTCGCTATACTTAGTAAGTACCGATACTTTTTTGCTAACAAAAGCTAACAAATACATAAGTTGAGGTTTTCTCTCAACCAAGGCGTATCAACCAATGCACGGAGAAAAATTCCCCGCGCACCATTCAAATCTCTATCCATGACATTATTTGTGGATGGAGATTTTATGGTTTTAGAACCACCAAGATTCTTAACTATTTCGCCAGTCCAACTAACTGTCTTTGAAGTATAGGCTTCATTTACATCCAATACTATCTTTCTATGTTCAAATGCTTTGTGTTTAATAAATTGTTTGAATTGATAGTGCGATAGTGTTAGCATTTGCCGGACTGATTTGGATCTAATTCTTCTTTTCCCTTTCTTTGACATCTGAGATGTTTCAAAAGTTGGTAAAAGAATTACATCGAAATTGTCAACCAAGAATTTGGCGGTCTTTTTATGTAGCTCAGATACAAGATTTTTTATCTTTCCTCTCAATTTAGTTGCGGCTAATTTGAGCCTTCTTTTTTGTTTGCATTTAGCTTGAGATATTTTGCTAACTAACTTGTCCAATTTAAAACAAAGTTTTTGGATTTTGATGTTAGCAGCATCTCCCAACCAACCAAAAGAATCTTCAGAGAAGAATGTCAAAAATGTTCTGATCCCTGGATCTAAAGCCACGACTCGCCCTTGGTTTTCGGTATTGAGTCGTGGCTTTTCTTCGGGAACTGTTAAGTAATAATCGCCATGAGAGAGAACTAATCGGCAGTCTCCAAATCCTTTGAGCAAAGATTCCTTGTAAGATGTTTCACCTAATATGGTGTAAAAAATCCCTTTTTCTAGCACTGCCGATTTGGGAATATAACAGGATTGAACTGGATATTTTCTGGATCTAAATCTACATCGACTTATTCCTCCGCCATTTTTGTATTTCTTTTTGGCATTGCTAACTGCTTTGCAAGCATCCTTAATTGCTATTGATTTAATTTGATAAGGAACACTTTTGCACCAGTCAGGTAAATCATTAAGAATACCTGTCTTTATAGCTTGCCAATTAGCCTTGATTTCTCCATCTTGCAATAACTTGATAGTTTTGTTGTAAACAAATCTAGAAATACCAAACCATTGCTTAATTATCGCTTTCTGTGCAGGTGTCAGGCTTAGATAAATCTTCCTTGATTTTTTTAGAGTATTTTCCCCTGCCGTGCATTCTGCATGAAAAGACGTGAAGGATTGAGAGTAAATCCTGGGTGAGTTCAGTATTTGGGCAATGTACAGTTGCGTCGAGAACCACGATTTGTCCACCGTTTTGTTCGACCATATACTGTACAAGTTCAACAAGCTAAGATCCAAATCTTGCGAGTCTATCACGACAGGCAACAACAAGCGTGAACTTATCTCCTCGCAAAAGCTTGTCCAGTAAGGATTGCACTCCTTTCCTTTTGAAGTTGATTCCACAAGGCGATGTCTTTGATGATTTTGGCTTCTGGGTAGAGGGATTGCTTATGGGCGATTTGTCTATCGAGATCATCTCGCTGTTTTGAGGAACTAACTCGACAGTAACAAATAATGGTAGCTCGTTCTGAGCTAATAAGCAACTAAGTAGGTAAACAGGAAAATTTAAAGGTATGTAACGGTATACAAAGGTGTCTCAACGCAAGATTCTGATTGAGTTTCAGCCATTTTACAAAACGCAATAAATTTCGCTTTTATTATGTACACCTACTTAGTTACTTGCCTCTCTATTAATATTTTCTTCATGCTTGACAATTACCCAAACTGCATGAATGCTACCAGGAAGCCAACCAAGCAGAGTCAGCAAAATGTTAATTAACAAAGTTGGACCAAATCCAACTGTCAGAAAAACCCCCAAGGGGGGTAAAAATACACCGAGAAGTATACGCAATAAGTTCATGGATATTTCCTAGTTTTAAATTTGGTTTATCTATTGACTATCTTGTAATTCAAAACCTTTTTCTGCGAAGTATTTACTAAGAAAGGTATTAGCTAAAGACAGAACTACAGGACCGAGAATAAAAGCAATAAATCCTTGAACTTGAAAACCTGGAACTAAAACTGATGCTAACCAAAAGCAAATACCATTGACAATTAGGGAAAATCCCCCCAAGGTGAGATATGTTAAAGGTAGAGATAGGATATTGAGAGTTGGTTTAATGCCACTATTAATTGAACCAATCACAACAGCAGCAATTAAAGCGGCAGGAAAATTAGCAATATTGACACCGGGAACAACTAAGTCAACAATTAGCAAACTTAAAGCTGTAGCGAGGGCGATGAAAAAATATCCCAACATTTTTTTACCTCAGTAATAGCAATATCAGGGCTATCCACTATTCTCAAATATGGATTAATGTTTGACATCTTTTGTTGGGTAGAACTGTTATCTGTCTGAGGTTAGAGTTGATTTTTTTCACGTAGAGACGCTCCAGACACAGAGAGAATTAACTTATTGGTGTTGATTCTGTGATTTTATAATTATTCTAATTCCTGATACTATTTCTGAATAAAGATGTGCTTTATTTTTATTTGTAGAGACGTTCCATGGAACGTCTCTACATTTATTTGACGCAACCTCAGATAGAATTGGTATGACTCCTAATTCCTGACTCCACAAGAGGGGCAACCACAGGGGGATTGCCCCTACTTCTTATTGCTTAATTCCTTTCATTGATAAACTTATGCGTTTGAGTTTTTCGTTGATTTCTAAAACTTGGACTTTAACAACTTGTCCAACTTTGACAATTTTTTTGGGATCATCTACAAATCTATCAGCAAGTTGGGAAATATGCACTAGGCCATCTTGATGTACACCAATATCAACGAAAGCACCAAAGTTAGCAACGTTGGTAATCATTCCTTCTAGTGACATTCCTACTGTTAGATCCCTAATTTCTTTGATTCCTGCTTTAAAGGTAGCATATTTGAATTCAGCCCGAGGATCTCTTCCTGGTTTTTCTAATTCGCTGAGAATATCCCGCAAGGTTGGTTCTCCAATGGTGTCAGTAACGTATTTTTTCAGGTTGGCTTTTTTGAGGTTTTCTGCAATTTGTGTAACTTGATTTAAGGATACTCCTAAATCAGCAGCGATAGATTGCACTAGGGAGTAACTTTCTGGATGAACTGCGGTATTATCTAAGGGGTTTTCACCACCACGAATTCT
Source organism: Nostocales cyanobacterium ELA583 (assembly GCA_037131225.1). Classification (GTDB taxonomy): domain Bacteria; phylum Cyanobacteriota; class Cyanobacteriia; order Cyanobacteriales; family Nostocaceae; genus Dolichospermum. Next base: position 21,632 of record JBAXRM010000007.1, read on the forward strand.
TAAAAAACCTGCTGCTTGTTCAAAGGCTTTTGGTCCTAATTTGGCTACTTTTAAAAGTTGCCGACGATTTTTAAATGCACCATTTTCGTTGCGATAAGCAATAATATTATTGGCTATGGTGGGGGTAATTCCGGAAACAAATGTTAGGAGTTCTTTGGAAGCGGTATTTAAATCTACACCCACATAGTTAACGCAACTTTCGACTGTTTCATCTAATTTCTTTTTCAGTAATTTTTGATCAACGTCATGTTGATATTGTCCGACACCAATTGATTTAGGATCGATTTTAACTAATTCGGCTAAAGGATCTTGTAATCTGCGGCCAATACTAATTGCACCCCGCACGGTAATATCTAAATCAGGAAATTCTTCTCTAGCTACGTCGCTGGCTGAATATATAGATGCACCAGATTCATTTACCATGACTTTAACTGGTTTATGGGCTATATTTGGTAATACTTCCGCCACAAATTCTTCTGTTTCCCGCGAAGCTGTACCGTTACCAATAGCGATTAATTGAACTTGGTATTTTTCCAGTAATTTTTTAATAGTTTGTCCTGCTTTTTGGCGTTGTTCTACTGCTTGGTGGGGAAATACGGCTTGATATTCTAAAAATTGCCCTGTTTCATCTAGTATAGCGACTTTACACCCAGTTCTAAAACCAGGATCTATAGCCATTGTTGGTTTCATTCCTGCTGGTGCTGATAATAGCAATTCTCGCAAGTTTGTTTCAAAGGTTTTGATTGATTCTATATCAGCAAAGGTTTTTTTCTCGTTAGTTACTTCGCTAATTAAGGAAGTTTTCATCAAGCGGTTAAAACCATCTTTTAGCATTGCTTGATAAAAATCTCTAATATTGCTAACTTTGGTTTTTATTTCTTGAGATTCTAAATAATCAAGGACGATATCTTCATCAAAAGCAACTTCAAAACTGAGGATTTTTTCATCTTCTCCTCGACATAAAGCCAACAGATTATGAGGGGCAATATTTTTGACTTTAATCTGATAATTACGGTACATTTCAAATTTTGTTGTCCCTTCGGGATGTTCGTCTTTAATTCGAGAAATAAACAGCCCATTTTCTAAAAGATAGTCGCGTATACAAGCGCGTGATTCTGCTTTTTCTGCTACTTCTTCCGCTAAGATATCAGATGCACCTTTTAAAGCTTCATCTGCACCTTTTACTGCTAAAGTTTCCGAAATATATTTTGCTGCTTCTGCTTCTAATGATGCAGAAATACCATTTTTAATATTCAGAGATTGAATAAATCGTGCGAGAGGTTCTAGACCTTTTTCCCTAGCAATAGTAGCACGAGTCCGGCGTTTGGGGCGATAGGGTAAATATAAATCCTCAAGTTCGGTTTTTTGTAAACAGGATTCTATTTTTGCATTTAATTCTGGGGTAAGTTTATCTTGTTGAGCGATCGCATTGACAATCACTTTTTTTCTTTCTTCTAATTCCGTTAAGTAATTATGCCTATCTTGTAAATCCCGCAATTGCACCTCATCCATTTCATCAGTCCGTTCTTTGCGATAACGGGCAATAAAGGGAATTGTAGCCCCTTCTGCTAACAGTTCTAGGGCGTTTTGTACCTGTTGGGGTTTAAGTTTTAGTTCAGTTGCGAGGAGTTGGAAAATGTTCAACATTGGATATTCAAATTGAAAGTGTTAAATTGATTTCAGCACGAATAGATAGTGTTAATTTAATTTAGCAAATAATGGCATCATTTGGAAAATAGCCACACAATAGGATTCCAATAAAATTGTTGCCATTCTGCCTCACTTAAGTATATTATGAATAACATTCCCGAAGATAGTTTCAATCTACTGGTATTAAACAGTAGTTCGTAATTTAGAGATAAGTAAAAATGCCTTTATTTTTATTGATGACATTATTTACAGGTGTAATGACTGGCTATCTCTTCCAAAGAAATGATGATGAAATCACCAATATTGCAGGTGTTTTAACATCCGTCATTTTTATTGTGAGCCTAGTGTTAGCACCGTGGCAAATTCAGTTTGGTTTGTTGATTTTTGTTTTCATTGTTAGTCACAAACTGCTGAATAAAAATTGGTTTTAAATCAATTGGTGTGAGGAATTTAGACAATTTAGATAGGAAATATAATCAAGTCGGAAATTATCCACCCTCTGTCAAAGGTAGCCATGGAGGAGAAAGAGAGCATTTAAAGACAATATGGCGGAAAACCCTACAGCCTAACTGCCAACAACGGCTTTCATAGATTTGTTAGACTGAGTACACCAGGATATTGTCAGTCACATCTATAGATAACGCCAGCAGACGAGGCTTTTAATGCTTACAAACACCCTACTTCTCTCAAATCAACTGCCCAATTTACAATATTCATCCACCACAGAACGCTTCGATGACACTTGGGAAGCCCCACTGGCAACCCTTTTGGGACTAGGACGCGCCGCTGGGGCTGATTTTGTGGAATACTTCTTAGAACATCGCAACTACATCAGTTGTTTAGCCGAAGAAGACACCATTACCAGTATTTCCCCCAGTTTATCTACTGGTGCAGGAGTGCGGGTATTTCGTGGCAAAGCTGACTGCTACGTTAGCACCAACAACCTCACATTCAACGGTTTAAAAGCCGCCTTAGAAAAAGCTCTTTCCATCTTAGGACTACAACTACCCGGTCCGAGCGCCTTCATTCCTGAAATCAACCTAGAATTACTCAGAGACTACGCCAGCAAACGCGGTAAAGACGGTTGGCTACCCTTGTGCAGTTCTATCCGCGAAATGGGAGAAGTCCTCCTAGATGGTACAGCCCAACTCAACAAAAAAGCTACCCATATTCAATCCCGCCGTGCCTCCTACTTCCGTGATTGGCAAGAAGTATTAGTTGCTGGTAGTGACGGAACATTTGCCCGTGATATCCGCCTCACTCAGTCTGTTGGCTTTAACCTGCTTTGTGCTGACGGTGCTAACCGCTCCTCTATTGGTGAACGGGCTGGTAACACAAGCGACCCTAATTTCCTCACAACCTGGGATTATCAAAAAGCTTCCGAACAAATTGCCGAATCTGCTGGTAAAATGCTTTACGCAGATTACGTAGAATCAGGAACTTACCCCATTATCATGGCCAATCATTTTGGCGGCGTAATTTTCCATGAAGCTTGTGGACACCTTTTAGAAACCACCCAAATTGAACGCCAAACCACCCCATTTGCCGATAAAAAAGGTGAAAAAATCGCCCACGAAAGCCTAACAGCTTGGGATGAAGGCCGCGCTGATAACGCTTTTGGGACAATTGATATGGATGATGAAGGAATGCCAGCCCAAAGAACATTATTAATTGAAAAAGGCATTCTCAAAAACTTCCTAGCAGACAGAACCGGTTCAGTGCGTACCGGACACCCCAGAACAGGTAGTGGCCGCCGTCAAAATTACACCTATGCTGCCGCTAGTCGGATGCGAAATACATATATTGATTGTGGTGAACACACAACAGAAGACCTATTTGCCTCCGTTGATAAAGGCATTTACTGTAAGAAAATGGGTGGCGGCAGTGTCGGCGCAACAGGTCAATTTAACTTTAGCGTTGATGAAGCTTACTTAATAGAAAATGGCAAAATTACCAAACCATTAAAAGGTGCTACTTTAATCGGTGAAGCCAAGGAAATCATGAATAAAATTTCCCTATGTTCCCAAGATTTAGAACTAGCCCCCGGCTTTTGTGGCTCAGTCAGCGGCAGCATTTACACCACAGTTGGACAACCCCATATCAAAGTTGATTCCATTACCGTCGGCGGCCGATAAAAACAATAAAAAAACAGATAAACGCAGATAATATAGACGCTTTATCTGTTTTCTTCCTTCTCTTCCTTTGCGCCTTTGCTCCTTTGCCTCTTTGCGCGAAACTCTAATCTTAAAATCTAAAATTGATTATGCCAAAAATTGAAGAAATCGCCACCTACGCCCAAGAAAATGCTGCCAAACTCGGCATTAAAAAATTCGACATTTACGGTTCAACCGTAGATGATACCAGCGTTCAAGTTGACCAAGGAGAACCCAAACAAGTCAAAGCTTCCAATCGTTCTGGGGTAACAGTTCGAGTCTGGAATGAAGAAAATACAATGGGTGTTACCAGTACCACAGATGTAGATGCCAAAGGATTAGAATTAGCTTTAAAAACGGCTTATGAAGCCAGTTTTTTTGGAGTCAAAGAAAACGTTCCTGATTTTAGTCCAGAAGCAACTATTCCTATTTCTAATCCACACAAAGAAAAAGCCCTGCAAGCCCCTGTTTCTGAACTCATAGAAAAACTATTAGTAGCAGAAAAAGAATTATTAGCAACTCATCCGGCTATTACCAGTGTGCCTTATAATGGGTTAGCACAAAGAGATATTGACAGATTTTATCTCAATAGTGATGGTGCTGTTAGAACTGAATCTCATTCTTTAGCTTCTGTTTATTTGTACAGCAAAACTGAAGAGGAAGGGAAGAAACCCCGCAGTGGTGGTGCTTATCGAGTTAAGGAAAGTGTAGCTGAGTTAGATATTGCCGGTTGTATTAAGGAAACTGCTGAAAAAACTATCAGTCATTTGCATTATGAAAAAATCAAAACTGGTAAATATCAAGTAGTTTTCTCTCCTGAAGCTTTTTTAAGTTTAATAGGAGCTTTTTCTAATTTATTTAATGCTCAAAGTATTCTGGATAATCAAAGTTTATCGAACACTGATGATATTGGGAAAGAACTTGCTTCACCTTTACTTTCTGTTTATGATGATGCTTTACACCCCGCTAATATTGGTGCAGAAAGTTTTGACGGTGAAGGGACACCAACCCGACAAATTAAGTTAATAGAAAAAGGCATTTTAACCAGCTTTTTGCATAGTGCGGGAACTGCTAAAAGATTAAATGCTCAACCTACTGGTAATGCTAGTATTGGCGCAAAAGTTAGCGTCAGTCCTAATTTCTATCACGTTTTTGCAGCAGGAACACCAGAGAAAGAATTGAGTTTAGACACTGCGGAAAATGTGATTCTAATTGATGATTTACAAGCTCTCCATGCGGGTGTTAAGGCTTTACAAGGTTCTTTTTCTTTGCCTTTTGATGGTTGGTTAATTAACAAAGGTGAGAAAACAAGTATTGAGTCTGCAACAGTAGCTGGTGATTTTCTGGAGTTGTTGAAATCAATTGTTTATGTGGAGAAGGAAGTTGAGTTAACACCAGGAGGAGTTGCTCCCAGAGTTTGGGTAAGTGAACTTTCTATTACTGGGGATTAATATCTTTTTTACTTTGTGCGTCTGCGGTTTAATAGTAATTTATCGAACCACAGAGGCACAGAGGATACAGAGATCGAAAAAATGATGAAAATAACTAATTCCTACTTTCCAAACCCCTTACCTCTACTGCTGGAAGGAAGACAAATACAGTTTTCTAACTGCTGAAGTAAGGTTTCGGTATCTAGATTTTGACCAATTAACACTAATTGATTTTTCTTTTTACCTTTCCACTGATCATCATCAATAGTAAAGCGTTTACCGCAAAGATGGAAAATATGCCGTTGAGGACTTTCATCAAACCACATAATCCCTTTAGCACGAAAGACATTTGTGGGTAATTGATTATCTAGGAAATGTTGAAACTTCCTAATGGAAAAAGGTTTCTCGCTTTGGAAAGAAAGAGAGATAAAACCATCATTTTCCAAGTGGTCAGAATGGTGATGATGTTCATGATCATGGTGGTCATGTCCACAGGTAGAATGATCATGATCATCATGATGTTCATGTCCAGAATCATCATGATTATGATGTTCTTCTTCGTGAGAATCAAAATATTTATCAGATTGAAACAAACCGACACTGAGAATTAAAGGTAGGGGAACTTGGGATTTTGTCGTCCGAATAATTCGGGAACCTTCCTTAATATTGTTGATTTTTTTTTCCAATTCCTGCAAAGTGGTTTCATCAACCAAATCTGTTTTATTGAGAATAATTACATCACCATAAGTAATTTGACTCAAAGCTGCTTCAGAATTGAATAAATCCAAGCTATAATTTGCGGCATCAACTACAGTAATAATAGAATCTAACCGAGTTAAATCTCGCAATTCTGAACCCAAAAATGTCATGGCTACAGGTAAAGGATCTGCTAAACCAGTGGTTTCTACAACTAAATAATCTAGCTTTTCTTCCCGTTCTAAAACCTTGTAAACAGCATCAACTAAGTCATTATTAATGGTACAGCAAATACAGCCATTACTTAATTCCACCATGTTTTCATCAGTGGAAACAACTAATTCATTATCAATGCCAATTTCGCCAAATTCATTGACTAAAACCGCAGTTTTTACACCTTGCTGATTTGTCAGAATATGGTTGAGTAAAGTCGTCTTACCACTACCTAAAAAACCTGTAATAATAGTTACTGGTAAACCTTGCTTGGCAACTTCCATTGTCTGAGATTCGGAACTAACAGTTGTTTGCATAGTCATAACGGAGAATTTTGGTCTATTTTAAATTTTATCTTGATTTTGGTCACTCGGCATGACAGTAACATATTTACATACCAGCTTGAAAAATTTGGTTACAGTTAAGGTCAATTCTGGGAAAGTTGGTGATACTATAGTTTCATTTTCTCGAAATTGTCTAACTTGATATTCCCCATTGATTAAATTATAAATAGAAATAGTTGGTTGTTTAGGATTTCCTATATAGGGAGTTCCACCTAAAGCTAAATAATCAATATAATCAATAATCCAATATTCACCGAATCCCAATTTCTTCATAGTCTTTAACTTTTGTCAAGTAATCAACACGCCAATTGGTACTTACAACTTCAATAACTAAGGGAATTGATACACCTTGGATAAGTGTAGATTCTTTTTCCCATAACGGCTCATTTTTAAAATTATCGGGATTTACAAGTAAAATATCTGGTGAGTAAACAGATTGATTTTCAGGTGGTTTAACTAAAACAGTTTTTGCTATTCCATAAGGTAAATCTAAACGTGTAGATTCTGAGTTTATTTTTCTATTCAAAAAATGATAATCCATTCGTGCTTACCTGCTGGTTGATTCATTTCAACAATTACTCCATTATGTAATTCATAATACTTTTCTTCCGGTTTCCATTGCACAAATTCCTCAAAAGTTACTGATTTAGTTTTCGGTAATGTTTGAATCATACTTTACCTCTATCTGTTAGTGTTAGTAACAATAATTATAGCCAATTATTAGCTACTAAAATATTCACTTACGCCATTGTCATCAACTTGCGTTATCATTGTTTATCGTCAGATTCCCGCATTACTCTGTTATGACCCTATCTATTTACAATACTCTCAGCCGTCGTCAAGAAGAATTTACCACCGTCGAACCTGGAAAGGTTAAAATGTATTGCTGTGGCATGACGGTTTATGATTACTGCCATTTGGGTCATGCGAGAACGTGCATTGTTTGGGATGTAGTCCGTCGTTACCTAGAATTTATTGGTTATGATGTGCGTTATATCCAGAATTTTACTGATATTGATGATAAAATTCTCAAACGCGCCAGAGAAGAAAATTCCTCAATGGAAGAAGTCGCAGAACGCTACATTCAAGCATATTTTGAGGATATGTCGCGGTTGGGAATTAAAGAAGCTGATGAATATCCCCGCGCGACGCACAGTATGAATGGTATTCAAAGATTAATTCACGATTTAGAACATAAAGGATTTGCTTATCCTGCTGACGGTGATGTGTATTATTCTGTACAGAATTTTGCAGAATATGGCAAACTTTCGGGACGCAAATTAGAGGATATGCAAGCTGGTGCGAGTGAACGGGTAAATATCGAAGATGCGGAATATCAAAAGAAGAAATACCCCTTTGATTTTGCCCTGTGGAAGGCTGCAAAACCCGGTGAACCTGCGTGGGAGTCTCCTTGGGGAAAAGGTCGCCCCGGATGGCATATTGAATGCTCGGCAATGGTGCGCGATGCCTTTGGCGGGCGAAGCCATCGCCTTGGTGATACCATAGATATTCATGTTGGTGGTGCTGACTTAATTTTCCCCCACCATGAAAACGAAATTGCCCAATCAGAAGCAGTAACCGGTCAACCTTTAGCCAATTATTGGTTACACAATGGCATGGTAAAAGTAGATGGTGAAAAAATGTCCAAATCCTTGGGTAATTTTATCACCATTCGCCAATTGTTAGATAGTGGTGTAGACCCAATGGCGGTAAGATTATTTGTGATGATGGCACAATATCGTAAACCCATAGATTTTACCGATGATGCTATATTAGCAGCAACAAATGGCTGGCATACTATCAAAGAAGGATTACTTTTTGGTTATCAACATGGTAAAAAATTGGGGACTGGGGACTGGGGACTGGGGACTGGGAATAATCTAATTTCTAATACCTACATCGAGAGATTTAAAGAAGCCGTTAATGATGATTTTAATTTTCCTGGTGGGTTAGTAATAATTTTTGAATTAGCCAAAGAACTAAATCGGGAAAGAAACATAATTGTTCATCAAGGAAAAACAGAAACCCCAGCAAATGAATTACTCCAAAAATGGCAAACCCTAATTACATTAGCAGATGTTTTAGGTTTAACCGCCAAAATAGAAATAGAAACTCCTAAACAGGATGGTATAAGTAATGCAGAAATTGAGGAGTTAATTCAAAGAAGATGGGAAGCAAGAAAAGCAAAAAACTTTGCAGAAAGTGATCGCATTCGTGATGAACTTTTAGCAAAGAAAGTAGTCTTGACTGACACAAAAGATGGAACATTTTGGCATCCTGAAATTATACCTATAACAAAATGACCATTAGGTTTAATTTAATTGATACGAAATAAGGTAAACGCTGGCACAGATAATAAATTTTCAAATTCCTCTCTGTGCCTCCGCGTCTCTGCGTGCGAAAAAAATAATTTTCAATTTTTAATTGTTACCATGTGGAAAGAACTAACAAACGCAATTGCTCATTTAAATATCCCTGCTGATTGGGTAGGAATTAGAGCCGTTAAAACAACCTCTACACATCAGTATGTCCGTGATGGTTTACCCCAAAGCAACGGTAAATCATTGAATATGGGAGCAATGATCGAAGTCATAGTAGATGGTTGTTTAGGTTATGCTGCTACTAATTCCTTAAATATCTCTAGTTTACAAAATGCTGCGGAAATCGCCTATAAACAAGCATTAGCAGCAAGTAAATGGTGGATATATCCTGTTAGTGAAAATATCCGTCCTCAAGTAGTGGGAGAATATAACTCACCCTTTCTCGAACCACTTAACACTTTTAGTCCCGGAGAAATTAACGATTTACTAATTCGGATTTGTCAGCAACTCAAAATTAACGATAAAATCGTTCAAACTACAGCCAGTATTAATACAAATCAAAAAGAAACTTGGTTTGTGAGTAGTAACGGTTCAGAAATATATCAAAAAATTCTCTGTCTGGGAAATCATTTTGGGGCAATTGCTAAAGATGGAGAAATCGTGCAACAACGCACTAATAATGGTTTTGGAGCCAATTATTATCAAGGTGGTTGGGAACTTTTAAACAAAGATAAATTATGGCATCAAGTCCAACAAGTTGGAGAACAAGCTTTAGAATTATTAACATCTCCAGAATGCCCAAATACCCGAACTAATTTAGTTTTAGCACCAGACCAAATGATGCTGCAAATTCATGAAAGTATCGGACATCCTTTAGAAATTGACCGCATTTTAGGAGATGAAAGAAATTATGCTGGAGGTAGCTTTATTACCAAAGATGATTTTGGTAAATTAGAATATGGTTCACCCCTGATGAATATTACCTTTGATCCTACCGTCGCAGGTGAATTTGCCAGTTATGGATTTGATGATACTGGTGCAGTAGCTACCAAAGAATATGTAATTAAAGAAGGCATTTTAAAAAGAGGTTTAGGCAGTTTAGAAAGTCAAGCGAGAGCAGATTTACCAGGTGTTGCTTGTGCGCGGGCTTGTTCTTGGAATCGTCCCCACATAGATAGAATGGCTAACTTGAATTTAGAACCTGGAAACGCCAATTTTGAGGAAATTATATCCGGAATAGAACATGGTATTTACATGGAATCTAACCGTTCTTGGTCAATAGATGATCAACGTTATAAATTTCAATTTGGTTGTGAATATGCGAAGTTAATTGAAAACGGTAAACTGACTAAAACCCTCCGCAATCCTAATTATCGCGCAACTACACCGGAATTTTGGCATAGTTTAATTCAAGTCGGAAATGATTCTAATTGGCAAATGTATGGTACTCCTTATTGTGGTAAAGGAGAACCAAATCAAGCTATTTTTGTCGGACATGGTTCACCAGTTTGTGCATTTGCAAATGTCGAAGTTTTTGGTGGTGCTTAATCAATTATATTTCGCGCAATCTCTCTTAGAGATCCCGCAGGGTAGGCACAAAGGAGCAAAGACGCAAAGTTTAATTCATGCTATAATTAGTAGATAACTACTTGATGCCATATCAATATGATCATTGCTCAAGAATTAGAATGTGAACAAGACATCTCCCTAGATGTCATTTTTCCCCCTGGTGATTTATATAGTGATGAACCTCCCGTGGAAACAGAATTACATCTAGAGCAAATTATGCTCTTAATCAAATGTCTCAAATGGTTATGGAAAGATAGATATGATTTCTATGCTGCGGGAAATCTCAGCATTTACTATAGTCCTAATCAGAAAAAATCAGAATATTTTCGGGGTCCTGATTTTTTCGTTGTCTTGGAAGCTGAACGCAAAACCCGTAAAAGTTGGGTAGTTTGGGAAGAAGATGGTAGATATCCCAATTTCATTTTAGAAATTCTTTCCCCAAGTACAGCTAATACTGATAGAGAATATAAAAAACAACTTTATCAAAATACTTTCCGTACACCTGATTATTTTTGGTTTGACCCTTATACATTAGAGTTTGCAGGTTTTCATTTATTAGATAATAAATATCAACCTTTGGAACTAAATGAAAAGGGACATTTATGGAGTGAACAGTTAGGTTTATATTTAGGAATTCATCAAGGATTATTAAGGTATTTTACTTCAGCAGGGGAGTTAGTCCCGACACCAGAAGAAACCGCAGAACAGGAAACTCAAAGAGCCGAACGGTTAGCAGCAAAATTGCGAGAATTAAATATTGATCCAGAAACAATTTAAATTAAAAAATGAAAATAGTAGAATTATCAACTTTAGAAAAAACCTTTAATCAACTTGTGGAAACTTTGCTGATTAAAAAGGCAGAAAATGAACATTTCACCGTCAGACTGAGCAGTGAAAGTAGTCAATTTACTCGCTTTAATTGTGCCAAAGTTAGACAAACTGGTTGTGTTGATGATGGTGGAATTCAACTGACATTAATGGCTAATCAACGCAGTAGTTCTCGTCAGTTTCCTTTTATTGGGAATTGGGATATAGATTGGGAATTAGCTTATACAGCTTTACAAGAATTACGTGATGAATTACCATTGTTACCAATTGATCCTTATTTGGTTTTTCCATCAGGAAATAACACCAGTCGAGAAGTTAATATTGGTAAATTACTCACTCCTGAAATATTAGTTTCCAGTATTCTCGAACCTGTAAATAATTTAGATTTTACTGGTATGTATGCTGGGGGAATCGTCATCAAAGGTTATGGTGATTCTAACGGACAAAAACACTGGTTTACCACTAATTCCTTTAATTTAGATTATTCCTTATTCATGGCATCAGGACAAGCTGTTAAAGGAAGTTTTGCTGGGAGTGAATGGAATGAGAATGCTTATCTAGCTAAAATAAATGATGGGAAACAACAACTAGAAATGCTATCTCGTCCAGTTAAAGAATTACCAAAAGGACAATATAAAACCTATTTTGCTCCGGCTGCGGTGGCTGATTTATTGGCTATGCTTTCCTGGGGTGCTATCAGTGAAGCAGATATTCAACAAGGTAATAGTGCTTTAGTGGCTTTATCACTTCGAGAAAAACAACTTTCCCCAAAATTCACTTTAAAGGAAAACTTTCAAAGTGGTTTAGTTCCTAGATTTAATAATTTGGGAGAAATAGCTGTACCGGAATTAAGTTTAATTGAAAAAGGCATTTTAATTAATAGCTTAGTTAATTCTCGCACAGCCAAAGAATATAATAAACCCGCTAATGGTGCAAATAGTTCAGAAACATTACGTTCTCCCGAAATTAGTCTTGGTAATTTGGCATTTGAAGAGATTTTACCAAGTTTAGATACAGGATTATATGTTTCTAATTTACATTATTTGAACTGGAGCGATCGCCCATCTGGCAGAATTACAGGGATGACTCGTTATGCTTGCTTTTGGGTAGAAAATGGCGAAATTGTCGCACCTATTGAAAACCTGCGTTTTGATGAAAGTCTTTATCGTTTTTGGGGAATAGAAAATCTCATGGATTTAACTAACTTCCAAGAATTCATTCCCGAAGTTGGAACTTATGAAAGCCGACAATTAGGAGGGAGTTTAGTTCCTGGTATGTTAGTGAACAATTTTACCTATACATTATAAACTTTATCCACCTTAGATTCCCAACCGCAATATGGTGTAGGCATCTTTTCTGCTAGATATATGTACCTCATAACACAGGGAAGTGCTGTATCAAGGAAGGAATTGGGGTTGGTTGTTAATTCTACCCTTTGTTGGGTTTTAGTAGATATAATTAGCTTCCATCCAAATATCTGCTTCTATTTTCTCATTTTTCTGTTGATTTAAAACGTACAAGATTGATCAATTTAATAGGAGTGAAGAAAAGTATATGCTGGCCAATTTTTTGGTATTAATTCCCCTTCCGATTTCAAAATGAGCGAACCGACAGTAATTAAGTCATAGGAAAGATTTTGGATTTTGAATGTTGTAATCCAAAATCCAAAATTATTTTTTCTGACTGTGGTGTTTTAATTTCTTGCAAGGTGGATAGCGTTAATTTTTAAAAGTTCACAGGATTCATTTGAGGTAAAATTGGGAATCGAGAACCTGTCCATGAAAACCATTTCTCTTCACCTTTCATCCGCCATCTTCCTTTAAATCCATCAAACTTTTCTGAAAAAGATAATTCTACATATCCTGTCCCATTTCTATCATGCCATTCACAAAGAACTTTCCGCTCTTCAACACTGTTACAGGATGAAATATTTCCCAAAACTATTTCATTTTTTTTACCGGGTGTAACGCTACCAACAAGAGCAAGGCTGCCCATTAGAGCGCCAGTATCGGCTAGAAACAGTTCAGTCAATACTTTATCTTGTCCTCCATCGTAACTGAGTAATCCTGAATAAGCTCCTGTTGTCTGATTTAACCAGCTATAGGGAGAAGCATTAGCTGTCAATTCGGATATGCCAAAACTTATACCCACTAAAACAGATGTTAAAGACCCTAGACACAAAGAAAGAGTTTTCATGATTTTTTTCTTAATCCAATTAGCAAAGTGTAGTCTTATACAATATCATTTAATTCTGCTATAAGAATCATGAATAATACAGCGGTTTCCAATTATATGCGGGGGTGGGGTTCTTGTACCTCATAATAACCGGAAGTGCTGTATTTGAAAAATTTTCAGATAATGGTGCGTTACGCTATCGCTAACACACCCTACACTACTTACTATACTAAAAACGGTTAGGAACTTTACTTTTTCCTGACGAAAAAATTCAGTTCAAAGCCTCTCCCCGTTCACGGGGAGAGGTTTACCAGAGGGGTCAAGTTTTAAGCCGTTTGTAGTATATTTTATGGCTACGCCACGCAAGCTCTCAGGAATCATTTAGGATTGCTATATATCAATTGTAATAGTCTGTATTCTTGAAAACTTTACCTTGCTTTAATTCCATGATCGAAACCCCTTCAGTCTCAAACGGGTTACCATTTTCGCTTCCTGTCATCAACCATTTAACAGCAATTTTTTTGGGACTTTCCACGACTACATCTAAAGTTTTGAATTTCAGATCTGGTGTAGCTTGAAATTGATCTCTCATGAACTGTTTGAGTTCTTGAATACCTTTATTAGTTGTCCCTAATGCTATATCTCTATAGACGATATCTGGGGTGTAATAATTATCTACTTTATCTAATGCCTGATCATTCCATATTTGCAAATAGGCATCTACAAATTTTCTGACATTAAAATCAATTTGAGCATGATTGATAACTTTGACATTTTGCAAATCTGTAACTTGATTTGCATAAGCATTTGTGGCATTAATAGATAACCACAATAGTAATACAAGCAGAAATTGAATACCTTTTTGCATTTTTCAAACATCAGATAATTTATATTTTCCCACCTATTCCCTATTCCCTATTCCCTACTTTTCTAAGCAACCTTAGTACCAATAGACATAAATTCCACCATTAAATAAGAAAAATCTTCTTTATCGAGAATATATTCACTGGAATTAGGATCAAAATAAGATTCAAGTTGCTGAATTTCCGACTTACTTAAATAAGGAGAAGCAGTTTTAATAAACCACTGGCTTTCTTCAGTAATGTAGTTTTTTTGATGAGATGATAAAGGTGCAAACATTTGCACAGGATAAGGTATTGTGGCAATATCCTTTAATCCTAAATTAAAGAATAATGTTCTTCCTTTGCGTGCCACATATTCATCATAATAATCTTTTTCGGCTCTTTCTACTAAAACTTGACCTACGGCATTTTTCATTTTCAACCACAATTCTGGAGGAATTGGGTAAAGAATAATGGTTTCTCCATCATATTCTTTAGACGCGATTCTGCCACCTGTTTTCACAACTCTTTTTTGCTCTTTCAGCAATTGTTCTTTTTGAACATCAGTGAAATACATCTGACTGTTAGCACAAAAAACAAAATCGAATGTTTCATCAGGATATGGCATATTAAAAAAATCTGCCTGTGCGTATTCTATAATATCTTGATGAGGATAATTTTCTAAATTACTTTTAGCATAATTCAGAGCATCAACTGATAAATCAATGCCGATAATTTTGCCATTGGGAACGACTTTTTTTGCTAACTCATTTGACCATAAACCAGGACCAGAACCAACATCTAAGACACAATTACCAGGCTGTAAACCTAAATCTTCAACCATTTGCAGACGATATTTTTCTTTAGCTTTATAATGATCTACTAGCCATCTGGTGCTAGACATGATCAGTCCTGTATCTGCTGTATTTTTGAAGTCCCCAGAAGTAACTAAATTTTCTAATGTCATCAGAAAAATGGGTAAATAAACATCTAAAACTCTACCAGATAAATCGAATTTTTAAGATTAAATATTATTAAAGATTCAATTTTCCATTAGAGGATGGTTTAAAAGTTATTAATGTATAAATAAACTCCTCTCCAAACCTCTCCCCGACACGGGGAGAGGCTTTGAAATCTCCCTTCCCTTGTAGGGAAGGGGGAAGGGGGGTTAGGTTTTTGAAAATTACTGGTTTCATCTAATACTTTTAAAACAACTTCTTACAGAACGTTGTCTAAAAACTGTTTAGCGCGATCGCACTTAGGACTACTAAAGAACTCTGCTGGTGGTGCATCTTCTGCCAATTTACCCCCATCTAAAAAGATGATGCGATTAGCAACTTCTCTCGCAAACCCCATTTCATGAGTCACAATTGCCATTGTCATCCCACTTTGTGCCAAATCTCGCATAACAGTTAAAACTTCTTTTACCATTTCTGGATCAAGCGCAGAAGTAGGTTCATCAAACATCATCATATCCGGTTTCATGGCTAAAGCGCGAGCGATCGCTACTCGTTGTTTTTGTCCACCTGATAACCGCGAAGGATAGACATCAGCTTTATTTGCCAATCCCACTTTTGATAACAAATCCGTCCCTATTTCCCGTGCTTCTTGTTCAGATATACCTTTTACCTGCATCGGTGCATACATAATATTCTGCAACACTGTCTTATGTGGAAACAAATTAAAATGCTGAAACACCATACCAATATTTTGACGAATTTTCCTCACATCAGTTTTAGGTGCAGTAATTTCTATTCCATCTACATAAATTTTGCCGGAAGTCGGCACTTCTAACAAATTTAAACAGCGGAGAAAAGTTGATTTTCCTGATCCAGAAGGACCAATAATAGCAACTACGTCACCTTTAGGAATCTCTACAGAAATCCCTTGCAAAACTTGAAGTTTCCCAAAAGATTTATATAAATCTTCAACTTTAATAGCTACATTGGTATGCTGATTTAATTGCATATATGAATCCTATTTGATTTTTGGATGAATTTATGTCACGCAGAGGCGCAGAGTCACAGAGAGTAAGAGTTTAATATTTTTGAGAAAGCACTTTTTAACTACTACGATTTAATCTAGATTCCAGTTGAGAACCTGCCCAGGTTAGTCCAATTACCATTACATAGTAAATCATTCCGGCAAGTAATAGAGGTTCAAAGTAAATATACTTTTCTGCACCAACAATTTGAGCGCGACGCAGGACATCTACTACCCCAATTGTTGATACCAATGATGAATCTTTCAGTAAACCAATACTTTCATTAACTAAAGCCGGTAAAATATTTTTTACGGCTTGAGGTAAAATAATATCTTTCATCATCGGTATATAAGCAATACCTAATGATAAAGAAGCTTCCATTTGTCCTTTATCTACTGCTAAAATACCACCTCGAATTGTTTCTGAAACATAAGCACCGGAGTTGAGTGTAAAGGTAATTACACCAGCTAATAGTGCAGGAATATCGTAACCAGTTAATTGTGGTGTTGCATAGTATATTAAGGCAATTTGTAGTAATAATGGCGTTCCTCTAAATATAGAAGTATAGCCATTGGCAAAATACAGTAAAGGTTTAATTGGAGAAATTTTACACAATGCTAAAATTATGCCCCAAATAAATCCAAAAAATGTGGATATTAAAGTAAATTGTAATGTCACTAATATTCCTTCTAAAATAAAAGGAATACTCGGTGCTATCTTGGTAAAAGATAGAGGAGATTTTTTAGCACCTGGTTGTTTTGTATCTGTGGCAATTACCGCAGGATCACCAAACCATTTTTTTACTAAGACTTCAATTTGTCCGCTCTTTTTCATCTCCTCAAGAACGGGATTAAATTCCTTTAATAAGGGAGAACCTTTCGGAAAAACTATTGCTGAACCAGTTTCTTCAGGTTCACTAGGAATAATATTAAATTGCAAATCGGCATTGTTAGCAATATATCCTTTTGCAATTGTATCTTCCATAATGGCAGCATCAATTCTACCTGATTTAATCTCTTGAATGATCTCACCTGTTTTATTTAATAAAACAACCTGAACATTTTTTAATTTTTTGGTAGCATTGGCTTGAATTGAGCCTAATTGTACACCTAATTTTTTACCAGTTAAATCTTCTGGTTTGTTTAGGTTACTTCCTTGTTTAGCAACAATAGTATTTTTTGATTCGTAGTAAATATCAGAAAAATCTACATTCTTTTTTCGTTCGGCTGTGGGAGACATTCCAGCCATTGCCAAATCAGCACGACCAGCTTGTAAAGCGGGAATAATACCGCTAAAATCTGTATCTCTGATTTCCAGTTTATAGCCTAATTTTTGGGTAATGTATTTGGCAATATCTATATCAAACCCAATTATTTCATTATTACTACTGGTAGTTTTCCGAAATTCATAGGGGGGATAATCTGCCGATGTTACCATGATTAAACTCTTTCCTGGATTGGATTGAGCAATCACAGAGAAAGAGCAAAAGTTACCGCAGAATAAAGTAATTGTTAATGTAGCCAGAAACAGAAAACTAATTAATCTTTTTTTTGGGTAGATGTTGACTATTTTTTCAATCATTGTCAATAGATTTTTTGAACTTATGCAAGAAAGTTATCAATAGAATACAGAAAGTTAAAAAAGATCAACTTTTAACAGATTCACCTGATTGAGCTAAGTAAATACCAAATAAAACTACTAAAAAAGCAAGCCAATTCAGGACACTTAAATATTCTTCAAAAACTAGCCATGCCAATATAGCTGTAATAATTGGTTGTAGTAACATAAACAGAGACACAAACCCTGAAGAAAACTGTTTCAGTTGATAGATAAAAATTACAGAAGCAATTACTTGACAGAGAATACTTAAAGAAAATATGTTTACCCAGCCTAATAATGTAATTGGGAAAAGTTGATTTTCAAACAAGAAGACAAATGGTAATAATATCATACTTGAGAGGATACAATACCATAGGGAAATAGTCAGGGAGGAAAAGCGAGAGCGGAGTTTTTCTATGGTGAGAAAATAACCAGCATAGACGACAGCAGAAAATAAAGCCCAGGCATCACCAACAAGATGGGACGGAGAAACTTGTAAGTCTTGAATGCCAATAATAATCGCCCCTGATACAGCAATAAGCATCCCAATAATAAACTTCCGATCAAATTTTTGACCTAAAAATAACCATCCGCCCAGAACCGCAAAAACTGATGGTAAGTTATGAAGTAAATTAGAATTAGCAACACTAGTTTGAGTTAAAGATATAGCCCAAGTAACTAAACAGGCTTCTCCAAAAATCACGACAGATAGGAAAATAGCTAAAGTCCCAAAAGTAATTGGTTCTGAATCTTTGTTAGATGATAAATCGCTATATTGACTATTCCAAATTACGACTATTCCTTGCCAAAATAGGAATATTACCGCAGCTATTAATTCCCGATTAAAAACTGTAGCATTAGGACCTAATTCATTTTCACTCAATCTTGTAAATATAGGATCTAAGGATACGAGTAATACTGCCATCAATAACAAAAATAAATCCAGAAATCCTGGCTTTAAAGCTACTTTATCTAGTGATTTATTTAGTGGTTTCTCAAGAACATTAGTCATTATAAAAATTGTCTATCTTGATTTCGTATTCCATAGTACCATACTATCTGTAAGCAATTCACTTGAATAGCCTCTAGAAAGTATATATTGTTTCTAACTTGACATAGATATGGCATTTAATCCGCAATCAACCGTACCAACAACACCTGTTGTCAATTCATTCACCGAATGGGACTTGTTAGAAGAAGTAATTGTTGGCCGACTAGATGGTGCAGTTATACCACCTTGGCATATTACAGTTAAGGCAACTATGCCACAGCGTTACTGGGATGTATTCCGCACCTATGGTGGTCAATTATTTCCAGAAGAGTTAATCAAAGCTGGAGAAAAAGACCTAGAAGAACTTGTTCACGTTTTAGAAGCAGAAGGTGTAAAAGTTCGTCGCCCAGATGCGGTAAATTATACTGCTTCATATCAAACTCCAGACTGGCAAAGTCCTAGTGGTCTTTATGGAGCAATGCCTAGAGATGTGATGATTGTTGTTGGGGATAAACTCATTGAAGCTCCCATGCCTTGGCGCTCTAGATTCTTTGAAATTAATGCCTATCGTTCACTCATTAAAGAGTATTTTCATGCCGGCGCACAATGGCTTCCCGCCCCTAAACCTGAACTACGCGATGAACTATACAACTATCAATATGAAGAGGCAGATGAAGATGCACCATTTAACTCTTCATTAACTGAATTTGAACCAGTATTTGATGCGGCTGAATTTAGTAGATGTGGTAGAGATATATTTGTTCAACAAAGTCAAGTCACCAATCAATTTGGCATAGAATGGATGCGGAGATGTTTAGGAGATGAGTACAGAATTCATGAACTCAAATTCAAAGATCAATCTGCTATGCACATTGATGCTACCTTTGTTCCTCTCGCTCCTGGGAAGGTTTTAATTCATCCTTATAAAGTTGATAAACTTCCTCCAATGTTTGACAGTTGGGATGTGATTCAAGTTAAAGAATTTGCTCTTCCTGAGAATCATCCTTTATATATGAGTAGTAGAGGAGTGGGGATGAATGTTTTATCAATTGATGAAAAAAGAGTGATTGTGGAAAGACAAGACGAACCCATGATTAGACTCTTAAAAGATTGGGGGTTTACACCAATTCCTTGTAATTTCCGTAACTTTAATACTTTTGGTGGTTCTTTTCATTGTGCCACTTTAGATATTAGAAGAAAAGGTATACTTGAATCTTATTTTTAAGCTTTGATCCTCAGCAGTACGTAGGGTGCGTTAGCGTCAGCGTAACGCACCCTACAAATACTAGCAATACTTAAAGTTTTCAAAATTCAAATACTATTGCTATATTAAAATCCCTGACTTATTCAAGAATTTGGGGATCTGAGTTCTCATAGGAAAAATATAAAATGGCACAAGAGCTATTAATTCGTCGGGGTGAATTAAAGGATTTAGATATTTTAGTTGAGTTTAATCAAGCTTTGATATATGAAACAGAAAATAAACAACTACCAGTTAATGATATAACTGGGGGTGTAGAAACATTATTGAAAACGCCGAGTTTAGGATTTTATTTATTAGCAGAAAAGAATAATCAGGTGATTGGTTCATTAATGATCACCACTGAATGGAGCGACTGGCGTAATGGTTTATATTGGTGGATACAAAGTGTTTATGTTCACCCAGATTTTCGTCGTCAAGGAATTTTCACAGCACTTTATCAGTTTGTTAAAAACCAAGCAGAAAATCAGGAAAATGGACTAAAAGTTTGCGGATTTAGACTTTATGTGGAACATGAAAACACGGTTGCTCAAAAAACTTATCAAGCTTTAGGAATGAAAGAAAGTCACTATCATATTTATGAAGAATTAAGGTAATAGATAATAGAGAATAGCAAAAAACTTTCTTTTCTTATTTTCTTAGTTCTTCTAAACTCCTGACTCCTTTCTTTCTTTCTTTCTTTCTTTCTTTCTTTCTTCCTCCTGACTCCTAATCATTGATTTGCCAATTTAACTAAATTCTCTCTATTAAGCCGACAAATGCGCCAATCTTCTACCATTTCTGCTCCCATACGATAATAAAATTCTTGTGCTGATACATTCCAATCTAAAACATTCCACTCTAACCGCCCACAATCCCTTTCTACAGCTATTTGAGCTACTTTAGTCAAAAGTGCTTTACCAATACCTTGCTGACGATATTCTGGGATAATAAAGATATCTTCCAGATATATTCCTGGCTTGGTTAGATAGCTAGAATAGTTATGGAAAAACATGGCAAAACCTACTGGCTGACCGTCAATTTCTGCTAAAATTGTTTCTATGTATTTTTGTGAGCCAAATGAATGTTGATGGAGTAGTTCAGCAGTACCAGTCACAGTATCAGCTAATCTTTCGTATTCTGCCAATCCTTTAACCAATTCAAATATTATAGTGCTATCACTTGGTTCAGCAGCCCTGATTATCAAATTAGTATTAGTAGTAGTCATTAGTCGTTAGTTATTAGTCATTAGTCCACAGTCCATAGTTTATATTGCAGTGGATAATTTTTTCAACACTAACAACTAACAACTGACCACTAGCAACTGACTTAAACCAACCAACCTTTTAAACGCTTGGCTATGTGAGGACGGCGTAACTTTCGCATGGCTTTACTTTGGATTTGGCGAACTCGTTCACGGGAAAGGTTAAACATATTTCCTACTTCCTCTAGGGTGCAGGGTTCGCTGCTGGTGAGTCCATAGCGGAGGGAAATGACATCTTTCTCTCGTGGGGTGAGTACGTCTCCTAAAACTTCCCAAATCTCCTGACGCATCATGTTTTCGTTCATTTTTGCTTCGGGAGACTGGTTATCTTCATCTTCCAGCAAGTCCATTAACTCTGTGTCTTCTTCTTTACCGACACGATGGTTAAGAGAAAGGGCTTGTCGTCGGAGTTGCTGAAGTTGACGCAGTTGGTGAACCGTAATTTCCAAAGCTTCCGCCATTTCGGCTTCAGTGGGGTTACGGGAGAATTTTTGCTTGAGTTCCCGTTGAGCTTTTTTTAGTTTATTAAGTTTTTCAACAATATGGATTGGTAAGCGAATAGTTCGGGCATCATTAGCGATCGCTCTTGTAATTGCTTGTCTAATCCACCAATAAGCATAAGTAGAAAACTTATATCCTTTATCGGGATCAAATTTTTCGGAAGCGCGGTTTAAACCCATTGCTCCCTCCTGAATCAAATCGAGAAAAGGGACACCACGATTTAAATATCGTTTAGCAATAGATACAACTAATCGGAGATTAGAGCGAATCATTTTCCGCTTGGCGACTCTCCCCTGATACAAGCGGCTTTCCAGTTGTTTTTCTGTGATTTCTAATTGGGAAGCTACCTGGATTTTACTAGGGACTGCCCCTAATTCTAATTCCAAAGCTGCTTGTAATTCTTTGATTTCTTCCAAAAATCTGACTCGTCGGGCTAATTCCACTTCTTCATCAGGTTTGAGTAGTGGATAACGCGCCATTTCTTTAAAAAACGCGCCTACAGCATCATCATTTTCGGTTTTATTGTATCCCGAAGGACGGGCTGCGGCCATGTCATCGCCATTTCGTTCTTCTGATTCCAAGTTTTCGACAATTGCAGTATCTTCATATACTACTTGATCTAAACTCTCAATTGTTGGTTCTTCATGATCAGTAATATTCTCTAGTATTTCCATTGTTCCCAATTCAGCAAGATTCATAGTTTCCTTTAGGGATGGTTGCTTTGTTTGGTACATAATTTAATGACAACAGCCTGTTTCAGACTGGGTAGTTTTCCCTTCAGGACAAATACACCTTTTTTTTCTAGTAAAAAACTCTCTTTTTGATCATTCTTCATCTAGAAGGTAAATCAGTATTTGTCCATTATTTTTAGTTCTGGCTAGATACAATCTATAATCATTAATGGCTTTAGCACCCACAAAAAACTATCTTTTTCAGAAGACCAATAGACATATTCTTCATTGAAAAAAATGGGTTTGAAACTCCGTCCTTTAAAGACGGCTGTACATTCTTCCCTGGTAGGAAACTGGTTTTTAAATGCTGATAAGCCTAAGAAGAGAGTGAACTCGTTTCCGTCTCCTCCCTGAACACAGCTAAGATATCCTTTCCCAAAAGCACCTAAGCAATCATGTTTACAAATAATCCCCAATAGGGAAATATTCGGAAGTGTGTACTAAGCTGTATATCTAGGTATTCACCTTTTGAGATTGCTTAAATTTGTTTAGGTACTGCCCGCGCTTTAAAGGCGGGGTTGGTGAATCTTTTCTTAATTACCAAATATATCAAACCCCCTCATACCAACTTTAACAAATATCAAAAATGTAGACAAATAACCCTATATATCCATCCTAAATGATCTGTGAATAAATCTGTTTTTTGTTGCCTGTTGTTTGTTCATTGCTGCCATAAAGTTTTGCAAGCCATTACAAACAAGGCAAAAATGCTATATATTAAATTTTTGTGTATTTTTGGCAAAGTTTCTATATTTCTCCAGTTTGCATGATGGAAGCAATTGAATAAATCGCTATTCTCGTATTAAAGTTATTTATTTCTACGAAAATTTACTCAATGATTCAAATTACAAAAATCAGAACTTACAATCCGGATAATATTTATCATCTAAAAGCATCTCATGTTGAAAAAGTATTTAATATCTATCAATAGGTAGAAAACGTCTATGCTTTATTTAGGAATTCAATCTTAGCCTTGATTAATAACATAATTGCCTAAGAATTTAGGAGTTAGGAGTCAGCGCTTGATTCACTTATGGTAGAACTATCTCGGTAACTATTTAGAAGTGAGAATGCTTGCTAGATATAATTTCCACAAAATCCTGATCTGAAATTTATGCTGTATTCTGAATCCTTACTCTATTACCTATTAATCATAGTTACTCATTACCTCGACGTATTTCTAAAGATAGGCTTGGCAATTTTAGGACACAAGTATATAAATAAATTATCAATTTTCAATTATTTATTACTCGGACATAAAGAGATAATTTGTCTGGTAGATTACATAAATTCCAGATTATCAAGTATTATGAGTAATTGAAGTATTGTAAAATACTATTTACAGCAAGTAAATCCAAAGGATATAATTCAGTGAGCTTAGACAATATTAATTAAGTGTGTGAGTAAGGATTCAGGAGCAAATGAGTCACTGAGTCAGAATAAATACAATAGAAGAAATCAGGAGCCAAGGAAACACCGAATCAGAATAAATTGCCATAATTTTACCTCAAATCTTCTTTTTTTCTTTCTCCTGACTCCTGACTTCTTACGTGTGTAAATACAATATTTGTTGATAAATTGAGAAACTATGTATAGTATTAGTGTAAATTCATCAGTTATAGCCGTAGCTGAACCTGGAGGATCATATCAATCGCAAACAAATTTGTCTCAATGGGTTGAGGTGCTTGTAGACTGTCCAGGATGTTCAGATTTATTTACCTATAAAATACCAGAACAGTTAGAAATCAAACCAGGGGATATTTTAAGTGTACCTTTCGGAGCAACACAGGTAGGTGGTATTGCAATTCGCTTATTAACTCAACCACCAGCAGATTTAGCACCAGAAAAAATGCGAGAAGTAGAAGATGTAGTTAGTGAAGGGTTTTTTCCCCCCGGTTATTGGATTTTGCTCAACCGTGTTGCATCCTATTACTATACGTCTTTAATTCAAGTTATTCGCGTCGCTTTACCGCCGGGCTTGTTAGGGCGATCGCAACGTCGTCTCCGCTTAACTCCCTTGGGTAGAGAAAATCCCTCTATTTACATCAGTCCCACAGCCCAGCAAGTTATTACACTGTTAGAAAAAACCCCCACAGCAGACTATAGTTATCACTACATTCAACAAAAAGTTAAAACCGCATATCGGGGAATTCGGGAATTAATCCGCTTAGGATTAGCAGAAAATTATTTAGAACCGCCACGACTTACCCAACCTAAATTACAAAAAGCTGTTACACTTCTCGATAATAACAATGACGATTTAACAACCCGTCAAAAAGAAATTGTCGAAGTTTTAAGACGACAAGGCGGTGAAATGTGGCAAAGTGAATTATTACAACTTTGTAGTGCCAGCAGTTCCACACTTAAAGCCTTAATAGATAAAGGTTATATAGTCATTGAAGACAGGGAAATATTACGCAGAGATCATGGTGTAGCAGTGGTTGGGGATCATAATAAATCCTTAACACCCGCCCAAAATAACGCCTTAGAAACTATTAATTCTTTAACGGGATTTGCTCAAGTATTGTTACATGGGGTGACGGGTTCAGGGAAAACAGAAGTATATTTACAAGCCATTTCTCCCGTACTCGCACAAGGAAAATCCGCCCTTGTCTTAGTTCCCGAAATCGGCCTCACACCCCAACTCACAGATAGATTCCGCGCTAGATTTGGTCACAAAGTCCATGTTTATCACAGCGCCCTTTCCGACGGTGAACGTTACGACACCTGGCGACAAATGCTCACAGGAGAGCCGCAAATCATCATTGGGACTCGCAGTGCCATTTTTGCCCCTTTACCCAATTTAGGCTTAATTATCCTGGATGAAGAACACGACAGCAGCTTTAAACAAGATAACCCTACGCCAACTTATCACGCCCGCACTGTCGCGCAATGGCGAGCCGAATTAGAACATTGTCCCCTGATTTTAGGTTCAGCAACTCCGGCTTTAGAAAGTTGGGTGAGTCAAAATCATCAATATCTATCTTTGCCAGAACGCATTAACTCGCGGCCATTACCTCCGGTGGAAATAGTGGATATGCGTCAAGAGTTAAAAGAGGGAAATCGGTCTATTTTTAGTAGGAAGTTGCAAAATGCTCTCCAACAATTAGAAGAAAGACAACAACAGGGAATTTTATTTATCCACCGTCGCGGACATAGTACATTTGTTTCTTGTCGTAGTTGCGGTTATGTGTTGGAATGTCCTCACTGTGACGTATCCTTAGCTTATCATCACGTTGAAGAAGGAGCGCCGGAATTATTACGTTGTCATTATTGCAACTATGGGCGTTTACATCCTCCCCATTGTCCTGAATGTAGTTCCCCTTATTTGAAATTTTTCGGAAGCGGTACTCAACGGATAGCACAGGAATTAACTAAGCAATTTCCTAACTTGAAACAAATTCGTTTTGATAGTGATACCACTAGCACGAAAGGTTCACACCGGACTCTTCTCACCAAATTCGCTAATGGTGAAGCTCATTTATTGGTGGGAACACAAATGTTAACAAAAGGGTTAGATTTACCCCAAGTTACTTTGGTGGGTGTGGTTGCTGCGGATGGATTATTGCACTTATCTGATTATCGCGCCAATGAACGCACATTTCAAACCTTAACTCAAGTTGCAGGGAGAGCAGGAAGAGGAGATGATCCGGGTAGGGTAATTGTGCAAACCTACACTCCAGAACATCCTATCATTGAAGCGGTGCAAAAACATGATTATCAATCTTTCGCTGATGCAGAGTTAGCAGAAAGACAAGCTCTGAATTATCCTCCTTACGGAAGATTGATTTTATTGCGGTTAAGTAGTTTAGATCCCATTCAAGTCCAAAATACAGCCCAAATCATTGCTACATTTTTGAGTGATAAGGAAGGATTGGAGATATTAGGACCTGCACCAGCTAGTATATTACGAGTTGCTAACCGTTATCGCTGGCAAATATTACTCAAGTTTGCTCCTGATGCTTTACCTAATTTACCAGATTGGCTGGATGTGCGATCGCTTTCTCCGGCTTCTGTTAGTTTAACAATTGATGTAGATCCGATTAATATTATGTAGGATTTGTCCAGGATTTAATGATTTACAGGATTATTTTATCAACAGGGTGTAATTTGATTACTGTAGCGTTTAAAGTCGCTAATGTTAAAAGTTAAAATGTGAGTTAGTCCATGAGCAAGTATAACTGCTACTAACCTTGCATCATGAACATTGACACCCATTACACCATACTCAATGACAATCCGTTTCCATTCTTGGAAATATAGAACGCCTTATGTGAGTTGGAGGCTGGAACAATGCAATCTCGTTCGTAAGACTAGGACTTGTCGGTAAAGTGAAGTCTGAAACCCTTAAAATAACCGGGGCATTTTTAACTCACATAAGGCGTATAGAATATTTCTACATTATTGCATTCTATCTATTGTACGATATTGAATTGCTTCGGCTACGTGCTGGGGGTTGAGATTTTCATCTCCTGCTAAATCTGCTATAGTTCGTGATACTTTGAGAATGCGATCGCTTGCTCTAGCAGATAATCCTAATTTCCTAATAGCAGCTTCTAATAAATTCCTACTAGCATCATCTAATTTACACCATTTTGGTAGATGACGACTTTGCATTTGGGCATTACATTGCAGGGTTCCTTCTTCTTGAAACCGAATTATCGCCAGTTCTCGGGCTTTTTTCACTCTTTCCGCTACAGATTTTGATGTTTCTCCCGTGGGTTGTTGAGTAATTTCTTCTGGTTTTAAGCGATTTACGGCTACTTGCAAATCAATTCTATCCATTAAGGGTCCAGATAATTTTGCCCAATATTGTTCCCGTTGTCGAGGTGAACAGGTACATCCTTGAATTGTATCGCCATAATAACCACAAGGACAGGGATTTGTACTAGCTACTAATGTAAATTGCGCGGGAAAAGTGACAGATTGTTTAGTTCTAGAAATTGTTACAAAACCATCTTCTAAAGGTTGACGCAAAAACTCTAAAACATCTCTTTTAAATTCTGTTAATTCATCAAGAAAAAGTACACCTCTGTGGGATAATGAAATTTCACCAGGACGGGGAAAAGTCCCACCACCAACCAATGCTGGACCAGAAGCAGAATGGTGGGGACTCCGAAAAGGGCGATCGCGCACCAAAGAACCTCGATTTTTCAACAGTCCAGCCACAGAATAAATGCGTGTTACTTCCAAAGATTCAGAAAAACTTAAAGGTGGTAAAATCCCAGACAACCGCCTTGCTAACATCGTTTTTCCGCTTCCCGGTGGTCCAACAAAAATCAAATTGTGTCCTCCCGCAGCCGCAATTTCTAAAGCCCTGCGGGCGTGCGCTTGTCCTTTGACATCTTGTAAATCTGCTAAATTTAAAGATGTTTCCGTGGCAGTTTTTACTGTTTTATTTAACTGTACAGGTTGGTATTTTTTAGGATTATTTAATAAGTCCACTACATTAGCAATATCTTTGCAACCATAAACCGTTAATCCTTCGACAACAGCAGCTTCTTGGGCATTATCAACAGGAACAACTAAACCAGCAATTCCCATTTGTTTTGCAGTTGCAGCAATAGGTAAAACACCAGCAACAGGACGCAAACTACCATCTAAAGAAACTTCACCTAAAAATAAAAAGTCTCCCAATAAATCGGCATTAACTTGTTCAGAAGCCGCTAAAATTCCCACACTAATAGGTAAATCAAAAGCAGGGCCTTCCTTTCTCAAATCTGCGGGAGTTAGATTAATGACAATTTTCCGCATGGGAAAAGCAAAACCCGCATTTTTTAGAGTGGCTTTTACTCGTTCTTTAGATTCTTGAATTGCGGAATCTGGTAAACCTAAAATTACAATTCCCGGTAAACCACCGGAAACATCAACTTCTACACCCACTTTTACAGCATCAATCCCGATGATAGATGCACTCCAAACTCTAGCCAGCATTTTTTATATATCAATAAACCTTAATCATATCAAAGCAGATTTGTGGGTATATTAACAATGAGTGAAATCACCCAAGAAGATTGTTAATATAAGAATGGCAGCTAAAGATGCAGGTGACTTATGGTTCAAGCATTAACCAAATTATTAACTTTTGCAGAATTCATCCTTCAATACGGTGACAACCCCCGCTATGAACTTGCAGACGGAGAATTGATTGATATGGAACCAACTGGACCACATGAAGCCGTCGGTGGTAAACTGGCAACCCAACTGGGTATTGCTATCACTAATGCCCAATTCCCCTGGTTTATTCCTCGCACTTGCCTAATCCGTCCTTTCACAGAAATAGCCACAGCCCGCCGTCCTGATATTGTAGTATTAGATGAAACAGTGCTGCACCATGAACCTTTTTGGGAACATGAACCAGTTATTGCATTAGGACAATCAATTAAATTAGTAGTTGAAGTTGTTAGCGCCAACTGGGAAACTGATTATGCCCGTAAAGTTGAGGAATATGCTTTATTAGGGATTTCTGAATATTGGATTGTTGATTATCGGGGATTGGGTGGCATTATTTTTATTGGTAAACCAAAACAACCAACATTTACAATTTGTCAATTAATTGGAGAAGATTACAGCCAGCAAAAATACCGTTTAGGTGAATTTATTAAATTTTCTCTTTTTCCCTCTCTTCAACTGCGTTTGGATGATGTTATGCCGCGATAAATGCTTATTGGAATAATTGGAAAAGTAAAGCTAAATCAGTTTTTCATGTCCTTAGACCATACCTTGATTTACAAATTTCTTCTTTTGCGTCTTCTATCCTTTGCGCGAAACTTTTTTCAAAATTATAGTTCATTATAGCGGTTCTCGGTTGAGTGAGATACAAGAACCCCACCCCCAACCCCCTCCCCGCAAGCGAGGAGGGCTTATGATGTATCTCATTCAATTCAAGTGCATACCGCTATATTACCTTTTAAATTCTTATCATCTAAAATCTGTAACAGATAAGTAAATAAAACCCCATGAGTCAAACCACAGAAACGATTTTTAGTAAAATCATTCGTAAAGAAATCCCCGCAAACATCGTTTATGAAGACGACTTAACCCTGGCTTTCACAGATGTCAATCCCCAAGCACCAGTTCACATTCTAGTGATTCCCAAAAAACCTATTGTTAATCTAGCTACGGCTGAACCTGAAGATCAAGCCCTTTTGGGACATCTGATGTTAACAGTTCAAAAAGTTGCAGCACAAGCGGGACTAGAAAACGGTTATCGAGTAGTTATGAATACTGGTAATGATGGCGGACAAACAGTTCATCATCTGCATATACATATCCTTGGTCGTCGGACTATGACATGGCCTCCCGGTTAATTCAAGGATTTCCAATAACGCACAGAAAACTGATTTCTGTGCGTTATTGGATTACAACATCGTTACTTCAGAAACTTGATTTACGTGATTCTATTGCCTAGTATTCAACTAATTAGCTCCGCACGAACACCCTCCAGGCTAGTATAAAATAACTGCTTGCATTGGCAAACACAACGAGAGACAGAAAAACTGGTTTAAGTTCGACAGCAGCACCATCAGCCGAATCCTATTTCCTAAGAATCTGTTAGAGTTATAAAAGAAAATATTATTCATCTTAACTATGGACAAATCCCCTACACCAGAAACCCAACCTAGCTATGTCAAACTCGCCATGCGAAATATGGTCAGAAAAGGTGGTATTTCCCTTAGACACTTTGCCCTTACTGCTGTAGGACTATTATCTGTCCTCGTGGGTTTAGCATATCTTACCCGCTAAGGGAGGAAAATTTGTGCCTCTAGCGGTAGAACTATATTTAGAAAATTGCTTTGACGACTCTTCCCCCTTAGCCGTCAATGTTGGTAACAATTACCCCATTCTTCTGGAAACTTGGGAAAACTGGTTTCAACAATGGTTGGAAAATCTTCTTGACTATCTGCCAATTGCACCTAGTTATGAAATCAGCTTGCGTTTGACAAACGATACAGAAATTCAAACCCTCAATTCCCAATATCGTCAGCAGGATAAACCTACAGATGTTTTAGCCTTTGCATCTCTCGAAGCAGATTTACCACAAAGTGAAGAAATGCTGGCTTCTATGCCTTTGTACTTGGGCGATATCATCGTATCTATAGATACAGCCAAACGTCAAGCACAACAGCAAGAACACAGCTTACCTACAGAATTAGCTTGGTTAACTGCCCATGGTTTATTACATTTGTTAGGTTGGGATCATCCTGACGAAGAGAGTTTGACAGAAATGTTAAATGAGCAAGTTGTATTACTCAAGAAAATAGGTATTATTATTAACTTAGAGCCGTAGATATCTTGACAACTGCGAATCTTGGTAATTACTTTATAGTTGAGATATTTAAAATGGCCTATAATTCCCTCAAAGTTGATCTGGCTATAAAAATCCGTAAATTCTCACTCTTTTATATATCTTATTCTTTTGTCTATGTCCCCAAAGGTTTCGTCATCACCAACCAATAACAGCTTACCAACGCTTGTGTCCAAAGATAGGGAACTTTCCTGGCAAATTGCCTCTAATTTATTTGTTAGTTTTAAGTATGCTTGGGCTGGAATTACTTACGCTTTTCAGACTCAGCGTAATTTTCGGATTCATGTAGCCGTCTGCGCTTTAGCTATTGGTTTAAGTGCATTTTTACGGCTTGAGACAGTCGAAGTAGCCATAATTGCTATTACTAGCGGTTTAGTTTTGACCTTAGAGTTAGTGAATACGGCGATTGAGTCAATTGTGGATTTAACGGTAAAACAGTCTTATCATGAGTTGGCAAAAGTTGCTAAAGACTGCGCTGCTGGTGCTGTGCTTGTTTCGGCTTTAGTAGCATTATTAATTGCTTCAACATTAATATTGCCCCCCTTAGCAAGTTTAATCCTATCCACTTTCTAGGTAGTAGATTGTGAATAGTAGAGACGTTTTCGAGGAACGTATTTGATAGTTTTAAATAAAATTAGGTAAAAATTGTGATATTAGTCATTGATAATTACGACAGCTTTACGTATAATTTAGTACAATATCTTGGAGAATTAGCAGTAGATTTCCCAGTTGCTAAGGATCTCCAAGTGGTGCGAAATGATAAGATTACTGTAGATGAGATTAGGAAATTAAACCCCGCCGCAGTGGTGATTTCTCCTGGTCCTGGTCGTCCAGATGATGCCGGAGTTTCCCTAAATGCGATCGCCCAACTTGGCTCTCAAATACCCATTTTAGGCGTGTGTTTAGGACATCAAAGTATTGGTCAGGTTTTCGGTGGTAAAATCGTTTCTGCCCCCGAATTAATGCACGGTAAAACCTCCCAAGTATCACACACAGGCATAGGAATTTTTCAAGGTTTAGAAAATCCTTTAACCGCGACCAGATATCATAGTTTAGTTATTGAACGGGAAACTTGCCCAGAAGTATTGGAAATTACAGCTTGGGTGGAAGATGGCACAATTATGGGTGTGAGACACCGGAACTATCCGCACATTCAAGGAGTCCAATTTCATCCGGAGAGTGTCCTAACTGCTTTGGGTAAGGAATTACTAAGAAATTTTCTGCGAACTTTGTAAAGCGAGTATTTTTATGAAACGACGACAATTGATAGGCTACGTTGGGGCGGGTTTAGTGACCGCTGTAGTGACTAATTCAGTTACTCAAGTTCCAGTAAATGCCCAGTCTAGCGGTGTATCAATTCAGTGGTTAGGTCATACTTGCTTCTTATTGACCAATGGTAATGTCAAAATTCTCATCAATCCCTTTCGGACTTTGGGCTGTACAGCTAAGTATCGTTCGCCAAACGTTGCCGCAGATTTGGTATTAATTAGCAGTCAATTGTTGGATGAAGGGGCAATAGATAAAATCCCAGGAAATCCCAAATTAGTCTATCAGCCGGGTGTCTATGAGTTTAAGGGCGTTAAGTTTCAGGGAATTACCACAGACCATGATCGCAAAGGTGGAAAACAATTCGGCAAGAATGTAGCCTGGAAATTGACACCAGGAGGAATTAATCTCCTGCATTTGGGAGGTTCTGCTGCACCGATTACCCTAGAACAAAAAATCCTCATGGGTCGCCCCGATGTCTTATTTATTCCCGTAGGAGGCAGTGATAAAGCCTACAATGCCCAAGAAGCAAAAAAGATGATTGAATTGTTAAATCCTAAGTTAGTCGTTCCTACCCATTACCGCACTCAAGCTGCTGATAGTGCAGTGTGTGACATTTCTCCAGTAGATGATTTTCTGACTTTGATGCAGGGTGTTAATATCCGTCGGGGTAATAATGATTCTGTGGTAATTAATTCTCAGAGTCTGCCAAACAAAACGGAAATTCAGATTTTAAGTTATAAGTTTTAGTCACAGTTGAGAGTTGGGTTTTATTCTTCAACCCAACCTACTCATTAATTGAAATATTATTGGGTAGATAGTTCTTCCTCATCAGTTTTATCATAACATATCTAAAACTCGTTGTCAAGTAGAAGATTACTCTATTTTGCGTTTTTTTGTAAAATTCAAATCCTTACAAGATTACTCGGTAAGCGTAAAGCTCAGTCACTTTAGTGCTGAGATATA
>JBAXRM010000008.1:0-54349 GCA_037131225.1 Nostocales cyanobacterium ELA583
TCCACTTAAATTAAGAGAATTTTATCTTATTTTTTTCAAAATGAGAATTGCTGGTTATTAAATTTGCGTTCCTAACCCATAACCCAACTGGGAATGAATTCCTAGTCTCATCGCAAAAGTTGTCTTTTGATGACTAAGAGGGTGTTTGATAGCGTTCACGAAGTGTGCCGAAGGCATAGCGTGGCGTTAGCCATAAAGTATTAGATGAAACCGATAATCTCCAAAAACCTAACCCCCCTGCCCCCCTTCCCTACTAGGGAAGGGGGGTTTCAAAGCCTCTCTCCGCTTCGGGGAGAGGTTTGGAGAGGGGTTTGTTTATACATTAAAAACTTTTCAAACATCCTCTAAGAGATATCCAAATTAAAAAAGTATCCTAAAATTTATTGTGGTGCGGGCATACTATGGCTAATGCCACGCTACGCTATCGACAAGCTCAGTACAAGTCTTGCCCGCTAATAATACAAGATTGAATCATCTAATTAATTCAGTATATTTTTGTAGCCAGTCATCTAAATCGTCAATACCCTGAAAATCCAACAATGCTTCTCCTAAGTCCTGCTCCCGCAGATCACTCAAATATAACTGAGTAACCCGTCTTTCCAATAACTCTGCGTAGGGAACTTCCCAGCCTAACCCTTGACTGCGATCGCGTAAAATTAATAGTCCCCGCCAGTCTTGTTTAACTGTATATTGATTAATATAGACAAACAATTGGGAAAAATACCGTCCATAGAATCCTGCATCGGACTGCATTTGTGCCTCAGCAAACACCATCGGTATCATCGGGTTATTTGATATTGGCGTAAAGACTCCATCCAGTCAAAACTCTTTCTCCTTAACAACAGGAGCATTATAAACGAATTCCCAGTTTTCTTCAATTCCTGGCATCAATTCTGCCAGCATCCCTGGCTGGGACAAAAATAATTCGTAAAACCATTTATCGGTTTTCATATTAGTTAGTGTTTGCTGATAGCGTAGCGTGGCGTAAGCCATAAAAGTTGTCTGTGAGGACAGGGAACTCTTAACTCGCTATAAATTTACTCTTTTTTCCGCTAGTATACTCAAAACGGCTTGATTGTTTGATTCTAAAGGTAGGGGTAAAGCAAGAGCTTCATTGGTGTCAACTTAACGTAAAACCCATAACCCGACTGTGAATGAATTCCCAGTCTCATAGCAGAAGTTGTCTTTTGATGACTAAAAGAACTAGAAAATTTTTTAACTTGTTTAAGTAAGTAGACATAATAAAAACGATATATATTTAGTTTTGTAACAACCGTGAAACAACCTATTTGCAAGACATTTATTGAATTTACATTTCGTCACATACCTTTAAATTTTTCTCTTCACCTACTTAGTTTACTTTAGTAAACTTTGACTATTAGCCCGGAAATTCATTTCTGGGCGGGTGTGGAAGCCAACAGATAAGCCATTTTTAGCCTAAGTTGACACCATTAAGCACTGCTAAACCACTACAAATCTAGGTTTTTCGTGATTTTACTTTCGTTCCATGTCCCAACCGTTTTGAGTATATTTGAATTAGGATTATTACGCTAAAATACCTAATAAGACTTTACCTAAATCAAGCAAATCATTAGGAATTTTAAAAAGGTTTATATCTTGATAGATAGTTTTTTCAATTTTATCTAATTTACCAAATTGCCATAAATTCCCAGTAGTAACAGCACCATAAAATATATCTTGATCTGTGATTTCAGATAAGGCAATTAATTCAACTGCGAGTTGAGTAAACCCTTTTGTTAAATCATCTTTTTTTGCTTCAATCACTAATAAATCATGTGTAGACTGCAATAAATAATCTAAAGTTCCTTTTAAGCGATCGCTCACTCTTAACGGATATTCAATTTTTAGCTGACAGTTACAGATGGCTATAATCTCTAATAAAATGGGAGCTACTAAAGTTTCTCGTCTAGCAGTTTCACTACTTAAACTAATCAAAGGTAAAACTCTTCTGATCTTTTCTTTGATGAGCAAAAGTTCATCTACTACAGTTCGATCTGTTTGAGGTAAAGATAATTCTGTTTTGATAAATGAATAATGAAATTCTCGTAAAATATCATCGGTTTCATAGGGTAAATCAAAGTAAGAACTAAAAGTATAAGACTGATCTTCTTGTAAGATTTTTATTTGAGGTATCATCGTTTTTAGGTGACAATTTAATATTGGCTTCTTGACGAATTAACCATCCAAAATATTTCCGCAAATTTCAAACCAGCAAAGTTCAGGAAGTCCTTGTTCAAGTATCACCTTGATTTTGTTGCAACCAATTTTCTAATTGATTTATTTCAGTGAGATCAAGTAACTCTGCTGCCAGTTCTTCTAGCTGAGTAATTGATAGTTGATTAATTTTGAGGCTAAAATCAGATGATAAAGTCCCAAAACGACGGTCAATTAATTTCCATACTAACTTGAGACTTTCTTGCTGTAAACCTTGCTGTAAACCCTGTTTTTCTCCTGTTTCCAAACCTTCTTTTAAGATTTGTTGATACCAAGGAGATTCTCTTAATATGGTCATATCCCACCTCATTATTTGTTGAACTAAGGGTATATTTAGAACAAAACCCGCAAAAAATGATAATAATGGTTCTAAATCCGTTAAAGTTTCATTAGCTCGTAATTCAATTACTGCTTTTCTGACAATGTTTTCATTTCCTCCTCCTTTTAATATTGGCACAAAAGGTAATAAACTTGATAAGTTATGCTCAAAAACTAAGTTAACATCTACTTCCCACAGATTAATAACATGATAGTTTTGATAGGTTTTAATTCCCATAAATTCCGTTTCGTAAAAGTTAGGAATTATTTCTGTTTGCGAGTTAGGCAAAATGTTAACCAATACCGGATAAACAGGTAAATTATAGTTTTCTTTAGCCAGGGCTGTATAAGCATACATTCTTACCGGAACTTGCTTATTATAACGCAATTGTAGCTCATTAAGAATTAAAAATTCTCCTTCTTTGGGACTAGAGACTTTAATTAATACATCATTTTCTCTTGCCACCCATTGAAAATCAGAACTAATAATTTCTTTAACTGTTAAATCAGGATTGTTAGTTAACCAACGTACCCATTGTTCAGGTGCTAAACTAATTAGGCGTTTACCGCCAATATCTGCTTTCTTTTTAGTCATTTGTCTGGCAATATTTGCTCTTCAGGATAGGTTGATACTATTACTAATCCTAATCCTAATCCTAATCATAATACTACTACTTAAAGGACAAATTTCTGGAAATGTAGCTAATGTTAAACCTGTTTCTGCTGATGATTCTCTTCTAGCATTACGATAAGCTTTGGGTAAAATATCAGGAATATATTGTTTCAAACTAGGGTTTTCATCAAGTAAATCCTGTAAATCATCTCTCTGGTTCGCAATAGTGGTAAACCAACTTATAGTAAGTTTTGGAGATTGATATTGCCATTTGAGTAAATGAGTTAATAAAACTGTTAAACGATTTTTTAACTCATTTTTTTCACTAATGCCCATAATATCTAATTCTTCTGCCAGATTCTCCCAATCTAAAGCTGTCACATCTCGACTGGCTAAAGCTGATTTTTGTTGAATTAACCAAGCTATGAAATCTTGCTCATAGAGAGATGATTTAGACATAAAAAATTAGTTATATGACTTCCCCATTCTATCAACTGATCTAAATTACATCAGCAAATGTTCGTTCCATTTTGCGAAAATACCAAATTCCACTCACTAATAGTAAAAATACTAACACCATAGAAAGAATGAAACCTGGTAAATATAATTGAGAATTTCCACCTAAAATTGCCCACCTAAAACCATCTATTACTCCTACTATGGGATTTAATGAGTAGATAAACCGCCACTTTTCAGGAACAATACTACTGCTAAATCCTACGGGTGAGATGTATAAACCAAATTGGACAATAAATGGCACAATAAACCGAAAATCTCGATATTGGACATTCAAAGAAGCTAACCACAAACCCGCCCCCATTGAAGCTGCAAAAGCCACGCCAATAAAGAATGGTAAAGTTAAAATCCGCCAACTAGGCACAAAATTATACCATGCCATTAAGGCTAATAAAATAATGCCGGAGATCATAAAATCTACAAAGCTGACTACTACCGCACTTGTCGGTACTACCAAGCGAGGAAAATAGACTTTAGATAATAAGTTAGCATTACTAATTAAACTATTACTACATTCAGAAAGGGAATTAGAAAAGAATTGCCAAGGTAACATGGCAGAAAATACGAGGATTGGATAGGGCGCACCTTCTGATGGTAATTTTGCCAATTGTCCAAATACAACTGTAAATACCACCATTGTCAAAAAAGGACGAATAAGCGCCCAAACAATACCAATAGCTGTTTGTTTATATCTAACTAATATATCTCGCCATGCTAGGAAGTAAAATAATTCTCTATATCGCCATAAATCTTGCCAATATTGTTTTTCTGTGCGTCCTGCTTCAATTATTAATTCTGGCTGGGAAGTGGTTTCTTTCATGATTATTATTAATATAAGACTAATATTTGATTTTTAAAATACACGTGGGGTGTGTTTAGGTTTTTCAGATACCAAAATATAATTACTATATACTTAATTTATCTAACTTCGCATTTACCATCATTTTTACCACATCTT
Organism: Nostocales cyanobacterium ELA583; assembly: GCA_037131225.1. GTDB lineage: Bacteria > Cyanobacteriota > Cyanobacteriia > Cyanobacteriales > Nostocaceae > Dolichospermum. Next base: position 4,641 of record JBAXRM010000008.1, read on the forward strand.
GCATTTTATATTTAGCTTCCCATCCTAACTGAATTTTAGCTTTAGCTGGATTACCTCTACCCACTGCCAAATCTGTAGGACGTAATAGACTATTATCAACAACTACATAATCACGCCACTCTAAATTTAGAGATGTAAATGCTGCTGCTACAAAATCTTCTAAGGAAGTGCTTTCTCCTGTAGCAATTACATAATCATCAGGCTGTGATTGCTGCAACATTAAATACATTGCTTTAACATATTCCGCAGCCCAACCCCAGTCCCGCTGAATTGACATATTACCTAAATATAATTTTTCATGACTACCTTGAGCAATACGACAGGCCGTAGCTACAATTTTTTGTGTCACAAATCTTTCTGGACGGAGGGGAGATTCATGATTAAATAAAATGCCAGAACAAGCAAATAAACCGTAAGCTTCCCGATAATTAGCTACTTCCCAAAAAGCAGCGGATTTAGCTACAGCATAAGGACTTCTGGGACGAAATGGCGTTGCTTCTTCGGCTGCTACATTACCAGTATCACCAAAGCATTCACTAGAACCTGCATTGTAAAGTTTAATCTTGGCACCTAAAAAACGAATGGCTTCTAATAAGTTGAGTGTGCCAGTAGCGATACTTTCTAAAGTTTCTACAGGTTGTCCAAAAGATAACCCTACTGAAGTTTGTCCCGCCAAATTATAGATTTCATCTGGTTGGATTTTTGTAAGTACCTGTAAAACGCTACGAAAGTCAGTTAAAGACATTGACTCTAGCTTTATTTGGTCTTTAATACCCAAGTAAACTAAATTCTGGAAAGGTGAAATTTGGGAATCTCTGGAAGTTCCACAGACTGTATAGCCTTGGTTGAGCAGCAACTGTGCTAGATAAGCTCCGTCTTGTCCTGATATTCCACAAACGATAGCTTTTTTCATATTAATTCATTACCCAGAAATCTTTAACACTATTTCCTCTCAGCGTCCGCGACTGCCTATAAGTAAATTCTCCCACAGAAGGATTACGATGGGGATGAATTACACCTGTTGCTTGTTGCCAAATTTCGGCGGGGGCCAGAGATAATTCATATTTGGATTCGTGCTTACGCACATGATACCATTTTGTTTCTTGGCATTCTTCACACCAAAAAGCCTCTAACCACTCACCAGTTAAAGAAATGGTAGTTTTAGCTGCTACTAACATCATTGCCTCTCTTCGGGCTACACCGCGTTCTTGTAGTTGTCCAGCTTGTTCGGCAAATAGTCCATGTTTTTGGCTGACACTATCTATATAACAACTATGTATGGGACAATAGATAGCTCTTCTCTGGGAACGTTTCCGATTTCGATCACACCTTTTCTGCACTTCGGCCTCCTGATCAGTAACTCAATAATAGATCGTAAGAAGGTTGCATGAGAGGGACTGAGATCAAAAAGACCATCAAAGCCCAACTCCTGATTCAACATCATCTGAGGTATTAATTTTTTTTAACTTATCTCACATTACTGAATACGTTTACACAATAACGCTGATTGCGCGTGAATAACATTTCAATTTATAGCTTGTTCTAGCACACTGATGTATTGTTTAGTGATAATTTCCGGCGTGAAATTTGACTGCAAATATTCGCGGGAAGCATTACCCATTTTTTCTGCAAGTTGGCGATCGCTCTTTAACTTGCAAATAAACTTAGATAGGGTATCACTGTCTCCATTGTCAATGCTCATACCAAACTCACCATCGGCTATTAGCTGTCGCAAGTAGGAATCTTTTGGACAAATAGCTGCAATGGGTCTTCCTGCTGCCAAAGCTGGATAGAGCTTACTAGGTGCAACTAGACTTTCGAGACCAGATTCTACACTAACTAATGACAAATCACAAGCTGTCAACGAATACGGTAGCACACTCTTATCTTGATAGGGAAGAAAGAGGAAATTTTTTAGTCCTAAACGAGTCACATCTTCAATAAAGCTTTCACGTTTTGGACCACCACCAATACAAACGAACTGAATCGGTTGATCTTGTAATTGTTGAGCAGTTGCTAGTATGGTGTCCAGATCATGACACCTGCCCATATTACCAGAATAAAGAACCGTAAATTTACTGTCCAAGTCATGTTCTTTGGCAAACCAGTTTTTTTCTTTGGCAATGGGTAAAATTAATTCAGGATCTCCCCAACTGTGAATCACAGAAACCTTATCAGCCACTTCTGGACAGATTGCAACTACTCTCTCCTTCATAGCAGGACTGAGAACAATAATTGCCTTGGATGCTCGCCAAATCTTGCGGTTAATTGTCCACCACAGCTTGGCTAACCAGTGCTTTTTGGATACTACCCCTAAAGCGATCGCAATGTCTGGATAAAGGTCATAAATTAAACATATATAGGGAAATTTTAAGAATAAATGAGCCATATATCCGGCTATTGACAAGAAAGGAGGCGCTGAAGTTAATAAAAACACATCATTTTTGCGAGCATTACCTGCAATATGCAGAAATGCCCGCAGTGTAAATAAAATACCATTTATGGCCTTCCCCCGAATCCTATGTGACCAAAGCTGAGTAGATCTGGATCTTTGGACACGAATATCACCTAATTGTTCCACTGCTGGGGCCTGAGCAGTAGTGAAAGCGTATCCCGGTTGTCCTGTAAATACTCTAATCCTCAGCCCTTGTTTCTCCAACTGTTTAACTAATTCTTCAATCAACTGTCCTGTTGCCGCATAGTCTGGAGGAAAAAACTCAGTGATCACAGACAAAGTAGTTAGTTTTTTATTATACAAGAACAAAATATCAGTAATTTTGGAAGGTTGTACAGCCTCTCTTAAATGCAAATGAGAGTTTGTAACTATCTTACGATTAAACATAGTTTTAGCTTTACTTACAGATTGTTGATCAATTCAATACTTAAAGTCTGTATTAGTTTTTGTTAAATATTGATTTTTTTTTGGAGTGAAGGATCAGAATCTAAATTTCTCTGCTTTTCACTGAGCGTCATTGGTTTATTAAAAATTAAGTAAAATAACGTACAAGTGAACTTATAATTCATGACTCTCTGATTCAAAAATTTTTCCCCCTAAATATCTTTAACATCTTAAATACATATCGTCAAGCATTTTAATAAATACATAAGTAGGTGAGCATTAAAAACTGTCGTTATGAAAAGGCAAAAGGCAAGAGGCAAAAGGCAATAGGGAAGAGGTTTTAGGTAATTTTACTTTTCTTTACACAGATTGGTTTTATTGTGTTCATCTACTTATCGTCAAGCATTTTAATAGTTTTCACTGAAATAAAATCCAATCCAATTAATTTGGAACAATCTATATTCTACTATTCTACTAATATCTTAGAGGGCTTAGAGGGTGTTTGAAAAGTATTAAATAAAACCAAATAAAACCAAATAATCTCCAAAAACCTAACCCCCCTACCCCCATTCCCTTGTAGGGAATGGGGATTTTAAAGCCTCTCTTCTTATAGGGAGAGGTTTGTAGAGGTTAATTTATACCTTGAAAACTTTTAAAACATCCTCTTAATATTACAATATTTTAATGTTAGGATTTATTTCATTGAAGATTATAATCTTGTTACAAGTAGATAAATGTGATTAAACTATATTATCTAGTTCGTGTAACGTCATACAGTAAATTTACTTATTTTTGATTCAACGCACATACTTGTATTCGTTAGATATCAATTGGTTCAAATACTGTTGACGTTGACAACACACTTGGATTTTACATTTCCCCCCAACAATATAGGTAGCTAAATGAACAGAGATGCAGTTTTTTCAGCCTTTGAAGAAAAATCAGAGAGTGGAAATTTACGACAAACATTGGGAATGCTGAAGCGGAGATCCCTATTAATATTGGGAATAGTGGTTGTTGGTAGTGGTGCAGTTGCCTACTCAACACTCAACCAAGAACAAATATATCAAGGTAACTTTCAAATATTGGTTGAATCTCTGAGTGAAGATAACAGCTTAGAAAAGTTAAGTATATTAAACTCTAATATTTCTAAACCTAGCTTAGATTACGAGAGCCAAATTCAGGTTCTTAAGAGTCCAGAACAACTGAAAAGTGTTATTAAAAAATTGCAAAAAGCACATCCTGAAATCACCTATGATTCTCTTGTCAAAGATCTAACTATTCGTCGCTTAGGTCAGACCAAGATAATAGAAGTGAGCTATAAGGGTCATGACGCTAAACAAATTAAAACGGTATTAAATACAATTTCCAAATTTTACTTAGAATACAGTTTAAATAAGCGACAAACAAAGCTGCGTCAGGGAGTTCAATTCGTGGATAAACAACTACCTGATATCCAAAATCGGGTAGCAAATTTCCAAAAAGAAATGCAAATATTTCGCCAAAAATATAATTTCATTGATCCACAAAGCCAAACTACAATAATTTCTCAACAAATTCAATCTTTGACACAACAACGACTATTGGTGAATCAACAGTTAACCATTGGTAGGAGTAATTATCTGAGCTTACAGACAAAAGAAGGACAATTGGTAGTTCTTAATAATTCCCCTCTTTACCAACAGTTAATCTCTCAATATCAACAATTAGATGTCCAAATATCTGGAGACTTAGCTAGATTTCAAGAAGAACATCCAGTTATTCAAACTTTAAAAGAAAAACGAGATAACCTGTTACCTGTTATTCAAAACGAAGCCAAACGGGCTTTAAGTATCAAGATAGCTGAGGCTACAACTTCACTTCAGAAAATAGAGGTAGATAGTCAACAACTGGGAAAAGCAGAACAAGTGCTGCAACAAAAATTAGCAGAATTACCAATTTTATCGAGACAATACACTGATATTCAACGAAATTTACAACTAGCAAATGAAAGCTTAAATCGGTTTTTAACTAATCGAGAACAACTACAAGTAGAAGTAGCACAAACAGAATTACCTTGGGAATTAATTGCAGCACCTACTCAACTAGAATCTCCTATATCACCAAATACACACCGTAGTTTATTGTTAGGACTTGTAGCTAGTTCTTTACTAGGTGTGAGCGCTGCTTTAATGCTAGAAAAGATTGATGATACTTACCAAACTGTGGAGAGAGTTAAAGAAAATATCAAACTACCCTTATTAGCAACTCTTCCCTTTGATAAAAGCATATCTTATCATCCCTCCTCAAAGCCAAATACTGGGAATAGTCTGAGTGATCAAAAAATAGTTTTTGAGGATAGACCAGAAGGCATTGGTAGATTTTCTAATATGTTTAGTAGTAAATCTTCACCAAATAGATATTATAGTCAGGGGGCATTTTGGGAATCTTTACAAGTTTTATATGGGAATATTCAACTTCTTAATTCCGATAGACCAATTCGTTCTTTAATTATTTCTTCACCGACATCTGGAGATGGTAAGAGTACAGTAGCATTTCACATGGCTAAAATAGCAGCATCAATGGGTAAAAGAGTCCTACTTGTAGATGCTGATTTACGTCGTTCTCAGATTCACAAATTATCAAGGTTGGATAATATCTGGGGATTAAGTAATTTAATCTCTTCCAATGTAGATGTAGCGGAAGTGATTCAAGAAATACCTCAATTTAAGGATTTGTTTGTAATTACTGCTGGTTCTGTACCACCTGATCCTGCTAGGTTGTTATCGTCAGATAAAATGAAAAAAATGATGGAATATTTTCATCAAAATTTTGATTTAGTGATTTATGATGTTCCACCAATGTTGGGATTAGTAGATGTGAGACTTCTCGCCCCTTACACTGATGGTCTAATCTTAGTAGTAAGAGTCAGTAAAACAAGTAAATCAGCATTAAAACAAGTTGAGGATAATTTGAAAATTACCCCTATTAATTTACTGGGTTTAGTAATTAATGGGGATAAAGATAGGTTACCAGGTTACAATTACTACTATAGTAGTAGACATGAAAAAATTGTACATAAGGACAAAAATAAACTAGCCATTTGAATTTTCAAAAGCTTCTTAGTAACCGTCGTCGCAAATTGTCCAACGCTGCATTTGCACTCACATAACGAATTACAGACCGTCCTCGAATTGTTCCTAAGCGATGTTCGAAACTGATGACTTCATTGTTAGGACCAGCTAAACCAACATATACTAAACCTACGGGCTTGGTTTGGGTTCCTCCAGTTGGTCCAGCAATGCCTGTAATACTTAATCCCCAAGTTGTTGAGAGACGATTTTTTATACCTATAGCCATTTGTTCAGCTACTGTTGCACTGACTGCGCCAAATTTCTCTAAATCCTCTGGGTTAACTCCTAATAATCCAACTTTTACAGAATTGTCGTAGGAAATTACTCCACCCCAAAAGTAATCAGAACTACCAGAAATTTCCGTTAACATCTGCCCCAGTCCTCCACCAGTACAAGATTCGGCTACTGATAGGGTTTCTCCGGCTGACCTTAACAAATTACCAACTACAGAAGCCAAGGTGTCATCATCAGCACCATAATAATCTAAACCAGCAATTTCTATAAGTTGTTTTTCAATGGGTGTAATTAAAGCCTCTGCTGTTGTTGCGTCCGTAGCTTTAGCCGAAATTCGCAATCTGACTTCGCCCTTACCCGCATAGGGGGCTACGGTGGGATTAGTTAAGTTAAAATAGGGGGCTACTTTTTCAGCTAAAGCTGATTCTCCAATTCCCCAAAATCTTAAACTGCGGCTATAAATAATTTCTTGTCCCCAACCTTGACTTTTCAGAAAAGGTACAGCGGTTTCAGTCCACATTCGATACATTTCGCTAGGAACACCGGGAAAAGTAAAAATGGTTAATCCCGGACGGGGTTGCCAAATAATACCTGGTGCCGTTCCTGTAGGGTTGGGTAAAATTTCTGCACCTTGGGGAATTAAGGCTTGTTTACGATTATTAGCAGACATTACCCGTCCTCTTTGGGCAAATTTCTCTGTTATATCTTCGACAATATCGGCTCGTTCTACTAAAGGAACACCAAAAAAATCAGCGATAGTTTCACAGGTGAGATCATCGGGTGTGGGTCCTAATCCACCTGTAAAAATCAGGATTTGCACTCTAGAAGCAGCAATTTCTATCACTTCTTTGAGTCTGTCTGGATTATCTCCGACTACGGTTTGATAGTAGTGGGGAATACCTAACTGTGCTAACTGCTGGGCAAGATATTGGGCATTGCTGTTGAGGATATCTCCTAGCAGCATTTCTGTACCAACGCAAATAATTTCTGCACTCATGGGGATTAAAAGGGAATTGGGATAGGAATTTGACACTCCCCGCACTAAGGTGACGTGGATTTTTAATCGAGCAAACGTAGGTGCGTATACGGTAGGGGGCGTATACGGTAGGGGGCGTATACGATAGGTGCGTATACAGTAGGTGCGTATACAGTAGGGGCGTATACAGTAGGTGCGTATACGGTAGGGGTGTATACAATAGGGGCGTATTGCAATACGCCCCTTAGAATTGTTCTAGATGCCTGTACGATAAGTAGTGGGTATTTCCAACTGTAAGCGGGTTTTGGTGGGCATTGCCCACCCTACTGTTTTTCACCGAATCATTTAGGATTGGGATAAATAAATTTAATAAATATTATAAAATTAAAGATATCCATAGTAACACTATATTTCTAAGATATAAATTATGAATATTTGGGTAAATGAACAAATTGATCCTTCTGGGCTAATTCACGCTTGTATTGCTTGCTGTGATAAATCTCAGGCTCAAGATTGTCATCAGTCGTTTGAGAATAATCTGACAAAAACACAAAAAGCGGAGGGCTGGATTGCGAACTTACGGATAGTTAAATCTTGGGATGATGTACCAGTTAATGCTTTAAAACTTAGTTGATTCGAGTATGCTATCTGTGGAGAAATTCAATTAACCAACCTGATTGAGTCCATTAGTTGATAGGATAAGTGGTAATCCTCTGCGTTAAGATGCTGGAGTTTCCAATTACCAGTTCAAATTCCATGCAGCATGAAACTCAACTTAGTCTCTTTGATAACTCTAGTTTGAACCAACGAGAGCTAATTCCTACCAGTCATAAAATTCCCATTGCCCCCGGAACTTATGAGAATATAGAGGTATTGGCAAAACATTGTAATAGCTGTCACCGTTGTGCATTAGCCGAAAACCGCACTCATGCTGTAGTCGGACGTGGTAATCTCCAAGCCGACATTATGATTATTGGGGAAGCACCTGGACAAAACGAGGACGAAACAGGTTTACCATTTGTGGGTAGATCAGGACAATTACTAGAAAATATCTTAGCTTCAGTAAATTTAAGTACAGAAACAGATATATATATTGCCAATATTTGTAAGTGTAGACCACCGGAAAACCGGGTACCGACGAGTGAAGAAGCAGCAGCTTGTAAACCATATTTATTCGAGCAAATTCGCTTAGTTGACCCCAAAATTATTTTATTAACAGGTGCAACTTCCGTTAAAGGTGTAATTGGCGACAAACGACCGATTACTAAAATTCGTGGTCAATGGCTAGAGTGGGAAGGACGTTTATGTATGCCTATTTTTCATCCTTCTTACTTGTTGCGTAACCCTTCACGGGAACAAGGAAAGCCAAAATGGTTGATGTGGCAAGATATACAAGTAGTTCGGGCTAAGTTTGATGAATTTAATAACAAAGATAAAAAGTGCAGCAATCCGGTAACTTGGTAAAGTTAAAAATAACATAATATCAAGTTATTAGATTTTTACCGCGAAAACATGGGCAGCCCGAGAAAAATGTACTGGGAACTCGATTTTTACTCCCGTCCGATTTTGGACGAAAATCAGAAAAAAGTTTGGGAGATGTTAGTTTGTGAAAGTCCTGGAGATATTAGTACACAAACAGATTCTCTGTTTCGCTATGCTAAATATTGCTCTAGTACAGAGGTAAATTCGGGTTGGTTGCGGACTGCAATCCAGGAAGCTATCGAAAAAGCCGGTGCAGCACCTACCAAAATCCGCTTTTTCCGTCGCCAAATGAATAACATGATTACAAAATCCTGTGAAGATGTAGGTATACCCGCTGTACCCAGTCGGCGAACGTTACTTCTCAATCAGTGGATACAGCAGCGCACTCAAGAAGTCTATCCCCAAGAACAGGGATATCAGGGATTGACTAATTCTTCTGTGCGTTTGGATAGACCTTTACCACAGCGATTACCAGATGCTTTAGAAGGAAGGCAATGGAATTTTGTTACCTTAGAGGCTAGTAATTTTGCGGATATGGCAGATTGGGAAATTGGCTTTGGTGAAGCTTTTCCCCTGGAGTTGGCGCAGTTATCCCCAGAAACTCGGATTCCGGGAATTTTGATTTTCTCACCCAGGGCTTTACCTATAGCGGGTTGGATGTCTGGTTTGGAAATGGCTTATTTGCACTTTGATACTAAGCAAGGTAATAGGTTGATTTTAGAGACTGGGGCTACGGAAAGTTGGGTTGTGGCTAATATCCGCACTCCCGAACTTCTGGCGGAGGCACAAGGCTTTGCGGTAGCTAAGGAACAGGCTAATGGGGTACATTTTATTGGTGTTCAGTCCGATTCGCAATCTCAAGATTTTGCGGGCTTTTGGCTGTTACAAGAAATCACTTTGCCCTAATTTGTCACTCGATTTTGGATTTACGTTAGCGAAGCGTACGCAGCGAGTATTTTGGATTGACAATTTTTCCGTTGGAGAATGACGGAGCTTGTACCAAATTTTTTTAATCTAAAATCTAAAATCTAAAATCTAAAATTCCCGGTCAGTTGTCTATTATTGGGAATTTGGTAAGTTGATGACCCGCTAATGGGATAATGGTATGCCACGATTAAGCGATTTATATCCAAAATCCATTATTCATAAAGGACATGGGTTCTGAAAATTTGTTACAAGATACACTGGCGGAACAACTGCTAGAACTTGCTCTCAAGTCTGGTGCTGAGGCTGCGGAAGTGTATCAATCACGATCGCTTTCTCGACCAGTTTTTTTTGAGGCCAATCGTCTCAAACAACTAGAAACCAGTCAAGCTGAAGGTACAGCCCTGCGGCTATGGCGGGATGGTTGTCCCGGTTTGACGGTAGCTTATGGCGATGTTGATCCCCACGCGATGGTGGAGAAATCTTTGGCACTGAGTCAATTAAATCCACCGGAGACAGTAGAATTAGGGACTCATGCGGGGAGATCCTATCCCGATTTAGGCACGCCTGTAACCGTAGAGATGTTGATTAAATGGGGCAAGGAGGCGATCGCCCTGATTCGTGATGTCTATCCAGATATTCTGTGTCATAGTGACTGGGAATGTGATATAGAAAACACCAAACTCATCAACAGCAAAGGCTTAGATGCTCACTACACTGATACCACTCTTAGCTGTTATATGTCAGCGGAATGGGTCAGAGGTGATGATTTTCTCAGTGTTGCTGATGGTCAAACCCAACGCGATAAACTCAATCCAGAGAAAGTAGCCAGTCAAATTTTACAGCGATTAAATTGGGCTAAAGAAAATATTCCTAGTCCCAGTGGTCGTTGTCCTGTCTTGTTCACCTCCAAAGCAGCAGATATGTTGTGGGGAACTGTGCAATCAGCTTTGAATGGTAAACACATCTTGGAAAAAGCTTCTCCTTGGGTAGACAGATTGGGTAAGCCTGTAATGGCGCCTACGCTTACTCTTTACCAAAACCCAGCAGCAGGTCCATATAGCTGTCCTTTTGATGATGAAGGTCAACCTACCCAGTCATTAATATTTATCGAAAATGGGATTTTACGGAATTTTTATAGCGATCGCACTACTGGGCGACAATTAAACAGCGGTAGCACTGGTAATGGTTTTCGTCCCGGCTTAGGTAGTTATCCGACTCCTGGGCTATTTAACTTCCTGATTCAACCCGGTGATCTTTCCCTCTCAGACTTGATTAAAAAAATGGATAATGGCTTAATTATCGATCAAATGTTAGGTAGTTGTAGTGGACTATCTGGTGATTTTTCGATTAATGTTGATTTGGGATATCGGGTAAAAAATGGTCAAGTAATTGGCCGAGTGAAGGATACGATGGTAGCCGGGAATGTCTATACAGCCCTAAAACAAGTGGTGCAATTGGGTGGTGATGCAGATTGGAATGGTTCTTGTTATACACCATCGCTGATAGTAGAAGGACTATCCATAACTGGGAAAAATGGTTAATATTATAACATCCCAGATCCCCGACTTCTTCAAGAAGTCGGGGATCTAACACAACGCAATGATATAGTTAGATTCATCTCCACCGTATCTACTATCAAAGGTATGATTATTTGGCAGCCAGGGCAACAAATTAATAACGGTAGATTTATCATTCAGGGTAAACCCTTGGGTAGTGGTGGTTTTGGGACTACTTATAAAGCCTTAGAACCCAGCACGGGTAAATTATACGCCATTAAAACCCTCAACCAGCAAATGCAATTGCGAGAGGACTTTGCAGAACAACAGGTTAAGTTTATTAACGAAGCCTTGACAATTAAAGGTTTTGATCATAAGCATATTCTCAAAGTCCATGAAGTGATTCAAGCAGGTGAGCTTTTTGGCGTGGTGATGGAATATATTGATGGAGTAACTTTATTTCAATATCTTCATAAAAAGGGACAACTTGCCGAAAGCGAAGCACTATTATATATAGATCAAATTGGTCAGGCTTTAGAATATATTCACGCCAAAGGCAGTTTACACCGCGATATTAAACCTGAAAATATTCTTTTACGACAAAATAAACAAGAAGCGGTTTTAATTGATTTTGGTTTAACTCGCAGTATTGCAACTAAAAGCATGACTGAAGATAGAACTCCTGGTTATGCACCTATTGAACAATATCGTCGTAAGGGTAATTTTGGTTCTCATACCGATGTTTATGCTTTAGCTGCAACTTTATATTATCTCGTCACGGCTGATGGACTTAAAAAAGAGGGCGAATTTAGTCCAGTACCCGCACTGAACCGGAAATATGAGAATGAACCTTTACCCGCACCAAAACATTATAATTCTCGCATTAGTCAGAGGGTGAATGATGCTATTTTGCAGGGTATGGAAATAGAACCGGAAAACCGGACTCCGACGGTTTTAAAATTTCGGAAAAATTTGGGTTTGGTGGTTCAACCTGTACCAGTTCAACAACCAGAAAATTCTCCTTCTTTTTTCTCTAAGATAAAGGAAATTTTCATCCCTCAAAGTTCCACACCTCAATCAATAAAGCAAGAAGTACAATTAAAGTCATCCTGTGGAATGGACTACAGGAAACTACGTGACTACCTCGCACAAGGGAAATGGAAAAAAGCAGACGAGGAAACAAGACGAGTAATGTTAGCGGTTGCGAAACAGGAAAAGGAAGGTTGCTTAGATTATAAAAGTATTGATAATTTTCCCTGTGAAGACCTTCGCACCATTGACCAGTTGTGGGTAAAATACAGTGATGGTAAATTTGGTTTTTCTGTGCAAAAACGGATTTATCAAGGTTTAGGTGGAACGAGAGAATATAAGTCAGAAATTTGGAACAAGTTCGTGGACAAGGTAGGATGGAAAGTGTACTACACAGATATTACTTTTAACAAGAAAGCGCCAGAAGGCCACCTCCCTGTGTTGTTGGCAATGGTGGGTTGGTATGGTGTTATTGGTGTGGTGTATGATGAATGGGAGTTGGTTGGGGTTTACTTTCTCTCGCGTCGAGACTTGTAAGTTGTAACATTTAAGGGTTACAGAAAATTATTAAGTCTGAATCAGGATATCCAGGATTAAAGGATGTACAGGATGGTAATTTATAGCTGGTTTGTTTGGTGATGAAAATTGCATTTGTCTGAATCAGGATAACCAGGATTAAAGGATTAACAGGATAGTAGTTTATAGATGGTTTAAATTATTCAAAAATAATCATTCAAAAACATCCTGAAAAAAACCAACTCCCCACCAAAAATCATCCAATAAAATCCTGAAAATCCTCAAATCCTGAAAATCCTGATTCAGACAAAAAAAATCATCAACTCACCAAAAATAATCCAAAAACATCCTGTAAATCCTCAAAATCCTGATTCAGACAAATAAATTAAATTATAAATAACTATGTCAGCAAGAGATTTATTCCATCAAGCAGTTAGAATAGCACTAGAAAAACAACAATGGTTAATTACCCATGATCCTTTAGAACTTCAATTTGAGGGATCAAAAGTTAAAATTGATTTAGGTGCAGAAAGATTAATTGCAGCCGAAAAAGGAGAAGAAAGAATTGCTGTAGAAATCAAAAGTTTTGCTAGTAATTCAGCAGTAAGTGAATTTCATACAGCATTAGGACAATTTCTCAACTATCAAATAATGTTAGAAGACACTGAATCACAACGAGTATTATATTTAGCAGTTCCCGAAGAAACTTATGTTTCTTTCTTTCAAACTCGACTTGCTAGGATTGCAGTAGAAAGACATAAAGTTAAAATGATAGTATATAATCCAGTCAAGGAGGTAATTGTTAAATGGCCAATATAGAACATTATCGTCAATGTATTCAAACCATACTTAGAGAGAATGGCAAATATAAACCTAAATATGACGAAATAGATAATGAATTGATTTTTGATACCATTCATGATCATTATCAATTGATGTATGTCGGGTGGAATGATTTAAAACGGGTTTATTACAGCATTATTCATTTTGATATCAAAGATAACAAAATCTGGATTCAACAAAATACAACAGAAACAGATTTAGCTGAACAACTCGTAAATATGGGAGTACCAAAAGAGGACATTGTTTTTGGTTTACAACCACCCTATAAACGTCCTTATACTGGTTATGGTGTGGCTTAATTTTTGTGGCGTAAGCCATAAATTCTCAAATCATCGACATCATTTAGATATAATATAATAAATTGCCAGCAGGAGTATTACTTATGACGGTAAAAAAACTTATTCAAGCAGAAATTGACAGAATACCAGAACAAGAGCTAGATAACCTTTATCAATGGATAAAAGAATTTACAGATAAAATAAATAATGTAAAAAATGGGATTTTCTCATCCCAAAATATACCACTAGAAACAGCAGAAAAACATCTTTCTTATCCCTACCATGATTTAGATTATCTTGCTGGAACATGGACAAAAGAAGATGAAACTGAATTTTTACTTAATACTCAACAATTTAATGAAATAGATCAACAATTATGGCAATAAAATCAATCTTACTAGATACTAATGCTTATACTGCTTTTACAGCACTTCCCGGTGTTATGAGGTACAAAAACCCCACCCCCAACCCCCTCCCCGCAAGCGATGAGGGGGCTAAGATGTACCTCATAGGAGCGGAAACCGCTGTAAACGTAATCAAAATGAAGCAGTTTCAATAATTGCAAATGTAGATATTATTGTTATCAATTCTATCATCCTTGGAGAATTATTAGGAGGTTTTGCATTAGGAAATAAACCAGAAGTTAATCGTTATGAATTGGATAAATTTATGCAATCTCCTAGAGTCAAAATATTTCCTGTAGATGAGAAAACATCAGAATATTATGCTCTCATTTATTCTCAATTGCGAAAGAAAGGAAAACCTATACCTACTAATGATATTTGGATTGCAGCTACAGCAATTCAACATAATTTAATTTTATTTACTTATGATAGTGATTTTGAAAATATAGAAAATTTAAAATTAGGTAATTGTTTAGCAGATTTTATTTATGAATTATAATTTATCATTATACTTGAAACCAACATCCTGTAAATCCTCAAATCCTGTAAATCCTGATTCAGACAAATAAAATCACCAACTCCCACCAAAAATCATCCAACAACATCCTGTAAATCCTTTAATCCTGGATATCCTGATTCAGACAAAAATATTCCTGGGAAAACAAAACCCTATATATATGGGCGCACGGATTCCTACCATACTAAAATAATAACCAAAACTCGGAAACTTGTCAAGAGTATTTTTAATAATTTTACCGTTTTTTTATCCAACCTCCTCGGCAAAAATCCCCAAACTATGTAAAATAAGATATCTCTATAAAAAAATATCCAATATGCAATCTACCATTACCCTAACAATTACCACAGGGAAATTATCAGGTAAACAATATATATTCGATAGTCGCACCACTTGCTTAATTGGTAGAAATGATGATTGTCACTTATCAATACCCGATGAATTTGATAAACGGGTTTCTCGCTATCATTGTTTATTAGATATTAATCCTCCAGAAATTAGAATTAGAGATTTAGGAAGTTTAAACGGGACTTATATTAATAAGACAAAAATTGGCGGTAGACAATCTCACCAAAATGCAGAAGAAGTTGGTAAATTAAACTTTCCCGAATACGATTTACAATTTACAAGATGGTGATTAAATTCATTTAGGTGATACCGTCTTGCGAGTTAATATTGAAATTCAACAACCAATTAATCCCAATCCTGACATTCAACAACAAAATCATCAAACTCCACATTTTGTCACACCAGAACCAAAAGCGAAAACAAGGCTTTTTGATGTGATTCAAAAATTAATCAAACTAGCCATAGATGGTAGCTTTGGTAAAGGTAAAGGTTTAGTTCACCGTGATTTAAAACCAAGTAATATTTTTCTTTCTAATATTAATGGTAAATTAACAGCAAAAATCGGTGATTATGGTTTAGCAAAATCCTTTGATTTAGCTGGTTTAAGTGGGCAAACTTTCACAAAAATGATCGGAGGAACACCTGGTTTTATTCCTCGTCAACAGGTGCTTAAATTTAAAGATTCCCAACCTGATGTAGATATTTGGGCAAGTGCAGCTTGTTTATATAATATGTTGACGGGATATTTTCTCCGCAACTTTACAAAAGATCCTTTTATGGATGTCTTAGAAAATGATCCTGTACCTATTCTCCAACGGAATGGAAATATTCCCAAAAAATTAGCCCAAGTGATAGATTTAGCTTTAATTGAAAAGCCACAAATCTATTTTGATAGTGCTGGAAAATTCAAGGAAGCGTTAATTAAAATTTAAACTTAAAATCTATGATTTCCTTGGCATTGCTAACCCAGTATTTTCGCAACTTTTGGCAACCTAGAAGGGGTTTAGCCATAGCAGAAGCTTCTGTAATTGGGATAGTAGCCGCTTTATCTGCGGTATTACTCAAACAAGGTTCAGGGTGGTTGGGGACATGGCGAGTGCATACAACTCATATTTTCCCAGCCTGGATATCTCTACCAGTTATTGGTTTGACCCTGGGGTTTTTATCCGGTTGGTTAGTCCAGCGGTTAGCGCCAGAAGCCTCTGGTAGTGGGATTCCCCAAGTTAAAGCCTCTTTGGCAAATGTGCCGATTAAGTTATCATGGCGAGTCGCTGTTGTCAAGTTAATTACTGCAATTATAGCTTTAGGTTCAGGGTTGACATTGGGAAGACAAGGTCCCACAGTCCAAGTTGGTGCAGGATTAGCGGCGGGAATGAGTCGCTTAGTTCCCACCTCTCCAGAACACCGCCGCCAGATGATTGCAGCGGGGGCTGGTGCAGGGTTAGCAGCGGCTTTTAATGCCCCTCTAGCGGGCGTGCTATTTATTATTGAAGAATTATTACAAGATTTATCAGGCTTAACTTTAGGAACAGCAATTATTGCTTCGTTTATTGGTGGCGTAATTTCCCGCTGGTTAGGTGGTGGGAGTCTGCAACTAGACTTAGAAATAATTAAACATTCTAGCAGGTTTTCCCTTTTAGAAATTCCTATTCTATTAATGTTGGGAGTTTTAGCAGGTTTATTAGCAGCTTTATTTAGTCGGGGATTAATTTTCAGTATTCAGATTTATAACCGTTTACATATCAGTTTACCGTTGCGGGTGGCCATAGCAGGTTTGGCTTCTGGTTTGATTATGTCTTTGCTACCAGAATATTTTCGGGATAATACAGGTTTACGGGAGTTTATGATTGCCAGTGAACCAAATATACCTTTAGCTGCGATCGCTTTTATTGCCCAATTTATTTTAACCTTAATTGCCTTTGGTTCGGGCGCACCAGGGGGATTATTTGCCCCAAGTTTAATTTTAGGTTCTTGTTTAGGACATATTATTGGTGTTTGTGAATTACAAATATTTGGTGTTGGTTCACCGACTACCTACGCATTAGCAGGAATGGGGGGATTTTTTAGCGCAGTTTCTAAAGTTCCTATTACTGCAATTGTGATTGTTTTTGAAATGACCACAGATTTTAATTTAGTATTACCTTTAATGGTGGTATCTGTGACATCTTATCTAGTAGCGGAGAATATTTTTCCCGGTTCATTTTATAATAAACTTTTAAAATTAAATGGGATAATTATTCAAAATAATACTCCAAATGAAGGAATATTAACACAAATAACTGCTAACAATGTCATGCAGGAAAGAGTCGAAACCTTAGATGTAGAAATGACAGGAGATGAAGTTATTCTAGCCTTTTCTCGTTCCCATCATCGCGGTTTTCCTGTGGTTGAAAATAATCAATTAGTAGGATTAGTTTCTCAAACAGATTTACAAAAAATTCCCAATCATCTCTTACCTAATCAAACTCTTTTGAAAGAGATTATGACACCTCAACCAGTGACAGTATCACCAAGAGATAAATTAAGTCATGTTCTCTATTTATTAGATAGATATCAAATTAGTCGTTTACCTGTGGTAGATGGAAAAAAATTGATTGGGATTATTACCCGTGCTGATATTATTCGCGCCGAAGCAGATCATTTGAATGGCGAAAATGGGTTGATAGGTCCCCAAATAGAACCTTCTTATTTAGTTTATCAAACTCGTTCTCCTAGTATTGGTAGAGGTAGATTATTAGTCACCATTGCTAACCCAGAAACAGCCCCCGCATTATTAGAAATGGCTGCGGCAATTGCCCGCGATCGCCATTATGAAATAGAATGTTTACAAATTATCCTGGTATCCCGTCATAGTTCTCCAGCGGAAACTCTAGTTAACACCACAAAAAGTCGTCGCTTACTTCGACAAGCAGAAGTTCTAGCTAAAAAATTGCACATTCCCATTCATACCCAAATTCGGGTCGCCCATGATATCGCCCAAGCAATTTTGGAAACAACAAAGGAACGATATATAGACTTAATTTTCATGGGTTGGAAGGGAAATACATCTACCCCCGGCAGGATTTTTGGTAATGTGGTGGATACTATAGTTCGTCAAGCAAATTGTGATGTCGTTTTAGTTAAATTTGGTAATAATGTTCATTCTTTGGCACAATTTAAACGGTGGTTAATACCAATGGCTGGCGGACCAAATGCACCAATAGCCATTAAGTTATTACCAGCTTTAGTAAATTTAGAAAATGATATAGAAATTCGTTTAACTCAGGTAGTAAAACCTTGGGAAACTGCACCTGATATGACAATTTTAGAAGAATCTACTCGCCAATTAATGCGTAATCGCAACTTACATAGTAACGTTGTGGCTGCATCTTTGCAAGCGGAATCAGTCGCACAGGGAGTAATTGAATTAGTTAAAACTGAGGATTTCGACGTTATAGTTTTAGGTGCTTCCCGTGAAGGATTATTACAACAAGCAATTCAAGGGAATATTCCTGAAGAAATTGCCTCTGGTGTTGATAGTACCGTAATTTTGGTGAGAAGCGCAATTAGTGAATAATTGGGAATGAAGACAACTTCTGTGTCATCCTATAATCCCTTAAATCCGTATTCAGATACTTAACTAACTACCGTTGAAGAAGTAACAAACTGTAATGGCAAAGATAGCACATAACGGTATCCTGACTCTGGCGAACCTTGAATAGAAATTTGTCCATTATGTAATTCTGCTAAATGACAACTTAACAAAAGTCCTAATTTCTCACGAGAAATATCAGCAGATAATTTCCCAGCTTTCTGGAATAAACCATTACTAAAAATATCTAAGCAATAATCATAATCAGTAACACCATTTTCTAAATAAGGGTAAGATACCCACAATGTCACAGATAGCGTATTTGATTTATAAGCAACGTGAATTCTCATTATACTACCCATAGCGGAAATTTGAATCACGCTGAAAATCAAATTGTACAGAATTTGTTGTACCTTATCTTTATCTAAAGATACCAGGCGATTGTATCCTGATTCAATAGATAGGCGAATATTTTGCTGACGACGGATAGCTAATTCTTCTAAACTATTAATAACCTGTTGACACAGCATTTCAATATCTACAGGAACTAATTTGATTAAATGAGAATTTTCATTGGTTGCGTCTAATTCCGTAATTTCATTCACTACAGAAAGTAAATATTTGCCACTGTTTTGGATAATTTCTAAATATTCTCTTTGCTTAGTTGTTAAAGGTCCATAAATTTCTCTTCCTAACACACTAGCCATACCTAATATAGATGTCAATGGTGTGCGTAACTCTTGACTTAGCTGATTTAAAAGTTCTAATTTAATTTGTTGACTAAAATCAAAATCCTTTTCTACCACAGGAGAAGCAATTTTTAAGTCAATTATTTGTTCTTCTAAAAGTGAAAATTCTAAGTGAGATTTAGTATTCTTTGCTGCTGGGTTGTTTTGTAATAATCGGTTGCGCTCAAATTCACTCATGCTCCAACGCGCAACTATTTGTAGAAACTCAATATCACGATTTGTAAAGTTACGAGGTTGGCGATCCATAACTGCTAATGTACCTAAGCAGTTACCATCTGCATCAATTAAGGGCGCTCCCAAGTATGCACTAATTCCATAATTTTTTACTAAAATACTATCTTTGAGCAAAGAATTCGTTTCTTTGTTTATATCATTAATCACTAAATTTTGCGAAGTTTCTACTACCTGAGTGCAAAATGACTCCCGACGCAAAAGTTGGCGTTTATGAGCTAAATCATTCATTAATCCTAACCGAGATAAGCCTACCGCTGATTTGAACCAATGAAATTTCTGATCAATAAATCCCAAAATCGCAATTTCCACTTCTAAAAAGTGAGCAGCAGTTTGAGCAGCTTCTTCAAATACCGGAATCGTTTCCGATTGTCGTAAATCCAGGTTTAATAATGCTTGTAGCCGTTGTTGTTCCCTTGTATTTGGGGAATTCCCATCATTTTGGGGAGTAAATAATTTATTTTTTGAATTTACCATTTTTATTATTACCCTGATAAGTGCTTGATAAGTGAATTTACATAACCACTGGAGGTTATTTCATCCTTTTCTAAGCATTCCCAAATTTTAACGACAATCAATACTGTGGTAGCAAAAATTAACCGATACTTTTTGCCTAATAAATGCGACCCAACACATACTCTTAGGTTAAGGAAATGTAGGTTGGGTTGAGCAGCCCCAGCAATTCCAAATTCTCTGAGAATTTGGAGAAAATTATTTCAGAGGGAACAGGAAAAACTCATGTTTAAAAACATGAGATTGAAATAATGACACTGTTTTTTGACTGAGCTTTAAACTCAGCAACTTTTGTTTCTTATCTGTTCCCTGTTCCCTGTTCCCTTCTTTTGTAATTAATTTTGTCTGACCACTTATTGGCTTTTTACACTCTAGAAGAGAGTGCTAATTCATCGTGACGATAATTAATGTTCACTCAAGCATTAATTTTTTTACCGATCGCTTGACAATTAAGACAGTTGCTACAAAAAATGGCAAAGGTATTGTCTTATGTGATATTATCCCTACAAAATGTTCAAGCTAGTAAACTGTAAAACTAGACTTTTGATGACAACCACCAATTTCCAGCCGAGACAATTGAAGTGATAAATTTATCAATTTTAAGTTAACATTAATACTCCGCGCTGACTTCTACAACTGCTATGCTAAATCCCAATCTGGATGAAATCCAGTTGACAAAAGACGACTACGAACGCTATTCCCGCCACTTGATTTTGCCAGAAGTGGGAGTAGAAGGACAAAAACGCCTCAAAGCCGCTAGTGTACTCTGCATCGGTACAGGTGGACTAGGTTCACCATTGCTGTTATATCTTGCAGCCGCAGGTATTGGCCGCATTGGGATTGTTGATTTTGATATTGTGGATACCTCCAACCTGCAACGACAAGTAATTCATGGGACATCTTGGGTAGGTAAACCCAAAATCGCATCAGCAAAAAACCGGATTCATGAAATTAACCCCCATTGTCAGGTTGATTTGTATGAAACTCGGCTGAGTGCAGAAAACGCCCTCGATATTATTCGTCCTTACGATATCGTAGTTGATGGAACAGATAACTTCCCAACACGGTATTTAGTGAATGATGCTTGTGTCTTGTTAGATAAACCCAACGTTTACGGTTCTATCTTCCGGTTTGAAGGACAAGCAACCGTCTTTAACTATGAAGGTGGTCCCAACTATCGTGACTTATATCCCGAACCACCACCACCAGGAATGGTTCCTTCCTGTGCAGAAGGTGGAGTTTTGGGAATTTTACCAGGAATGATTGGGATTATTCAAGCCACAGAAACAGTCAAAATTATTTTGGGTAATGGTACTACCCTGAGTGGTAGACTGGTGCTTTATAATGCCTTGGATATGAAATTTCGGGAGTTGAAACTACGTCCTAACCCCATCCGTCCAGTTATTGACAAACTCATAGATTACGAGCAATTCTGTGGTATTCCCCAAGCTAAAGCCGAAGAAGCTAAACAGCAGATGGAAATTCAAGAAATGACTGTCAAGGAATTGAAGGCATTATTAGATAGTGGTGCAAAGGACTTTGTGCTGCTAGATGTGCGTAATCCTCATGAGTATGAAATTGCCAAAATTCCTGGTTCTGTGTTAGTCCCTTTACCAGATATTGAAAATGGTGATGGTGTGGCTAAGGTGAAAGAATTACTCAATGGCCACCGCTTAATTGCTCATTGTAAACTGGGTGGACGTTCAGCCAAAGCCTTGGGCATCCTGAAAGAAGCGGGTATTAATGGTACAAATGTCAAAGGGGGAATTAATGCTTGGAGTCAAGAGGTAGATGCTTCTGTTCCTCAGTATTAATGGTTTTCTCCGGGATTGTTGATCATGTTCACAGAAATTTCTCTAGCAATCCTTAATCTGATCTGAATAAAAAGATACCCGATTTTTAGACAAGTCGGGTATCTGATTATTTGAAATATATAAGAATTTGGTTGGCTTTTTAGATATAATTGATACAAAAAAATCTTAAAAAAATACCAAAATCGTCCATTACTTATACTTCTGTTAAAGAGTAAGATATCTAAAGTTTGCATAAACTTTATGGAAAATTTAGCTATAGCAGTTTCTTGCTAGGAGATGAGATTCAGTAATTATAAAATATGGCTTTAGCGGAGTATGGCTTTATCAACAGCCCCCTGCTGCGTTATCAGATACGTGCAGACTTCTAACATTCCTGCTATCACTAACCAGGGATTGAGAGTAGAATTACTTTCAAAAACCTAATTTCATCAGCATCTATCATCACCGCAAATTGCCAAAACAATAATAAATCGCATTATGATGGATACGCTTTCCACAACCAAATCCAAGATTCTCATTGTAGATGATGATGCTAGTGTCCGCAATCTCATCCAGCGTTTTTTGAGTCGGAAATATGAAATAGAATCAGCCGCGGATGGTAAGACCGCGCTTATATCTTTTGAAAAATTGAATCCGGCTTTAGTGATTCTCGATTGGAATTTACCAGATGCAAATGGCTATAAACTTTGCCAAGAAATGCAAAGTCGTACCAATGTCTTAGTCATGATGCTTACAAGTCGCAATGATGAAGCTGATAAAATCAAAGTTTTGGCTGCTGGTGCAGATGATTTTTTAACTAAACCATTTAGTCTAGCTGAGGTGGAAGTTAGGGTAGAAGCCCTATTAAGACGGGTTCGTTATATCCAGCCTGGTGTCTCGCAACGCCTCACTTTTAACCAGTTAGCTATTAACTCGGAAGCGCGAGAGGTAACACTCAATAATAAAGTTTTAGCCTTAACTGCTTTGGAGTTTAATATCTTATATTTTCTCGCTACCCATCCTGGACAAGCATGGAGTCGTACTCAACTGATCCAAAAGATTTGGGGCTGTGAGTATGTTGGAGATGGACGGGTTGTTGATGTGCATATTGGTCAATTACGCAAGAAAATGGAAGCTGATTCTAGTATGCCGGAGTTTATTAAGACGGTGCGGGGTTATGGCTATAAGTTTGATCCACCAGAAAGCACCACAATTTAAACTTTGAAAAATATAATTGTTGTGATAGCTTAACAACTTAGTCGAATCCGTCCATTACGTAAGTGATGATTTTGGGGCTTGATGAGATGATCAAGGTTATTAATCGGTAAATATTGAAGCTAAAGCCTTTTTTGGGATTCGTGTCTACTCAAGCCTCGGATAAAAGCTTTAATTTTTTCCGGCTACAGGATATTCTTTTAATATTTCTGATTAAACTATCTACTCTAAAAAATATCTATGCAAATTACTGTTATGACTTTTAATCTCCGCTATGACAAACCAGATCCAGGGGTTCGTCAGTGGCAAAAGCGTGTGGGGGCGATCGCTTCTTTAATCCAACACTACAAACCGGATTTATTGGGTACACAGGAGGGTAAATCTCATCAACTAGCTGATTTACAAGCCCTGTTACCGGAATATAACATTATTGGGGGCGATCGCACTGGTACAGGAACAAGTGAACACTGTGCAATTTTTTATCAACCACAATACTTAAAACTTCACCAAACTGAAGATTTTTACCTCAGTGATACTCCAGAAATTCCTGGTAGTATTACTTGGGGAACTCGTTTACCACGGATGGCTACTTGGGCTAATTTTGAAGTTACTAATCTTGGTTTTTCTTTAACGATATTAAATACGCATTTAGATCATGAAAATCCCCAATCTAGAGAGTTAAGTGCAAATTTAATTCATCAACGATTAGCTGAATTTACACCAGAAAACTATTTTCTAGTCATGGGAGATTTTAACGCTAATCCTGATAGTCCAGAGCGGCAAAACTTCCTATTACCTCTGGAAAATGGTAAAAAATTACAAGATCCTCTAGCTATTTTTCCTCTGGAAAAACAGAAAACTTTTCACGATTTTACGGGTGAAGCTTGGAATGCTATTGATACTATATATTGCGATCGCTCTTTCCAGATAGAACAGGTAATTATTGATCGTCAACAGTGGGAAGGACTATGGCCTTCTGATCATTTTCCGGTGATTGTTAAATTAACATTTTGAATGTCTATGAAGTAGTTGTGGTTGGGGATGGAGATTATGTAATGTAACTATCCCAATTGATGAAGCTGACTCAGAAACTCTTGTGGGAATATCGTTGATGGAAGGATTTCAACTCATGGTTCAATTTTTCAAAGGAGGCAATGTTGAAATATGCAAAGTATAAGCAATCTAACAATCGCTTAAAAATACTCATTCCAATACAGCACTTCCCGGTGTTATGAGGTACAAAAACCCCACCCCCAACCCCCTCCCCGCAAGCGATGAGGGGGCTAAGATGTACCTCATAGGAGCGGAAACCGCTGTACCTAAAATCGCGTTGATAAAAATGGTAATTACCCAAGCAAAATTAATTATGATTTTGAATATTATTCCAAAAAATTGCCTTTTTGACCTGTTCCCTTGTTATAATCACCTAATGGGTAGAAAATCAGGGTTATAAAAATGCAAAATGGCGACCAAAATCTGATTATTTTGATGATTTATATACTTACTATCTATTGGACAATCAATCGCATGATTGAATCTATAGACGATATCGTAAAACTTGACTTTCAAAAAGATGCTATTAATAATCAATTAAAAGAACAAAATCTCCAAGACACGGTAGGTATTTCCTTCAAAACAGGTACTTATGGTTTAGATAAGGTGCAAGATGATCTCACAGAATTGTCAATGAGTGTTGAAAATAAATCAGATAGTATTGCTATATATATTGACTGGGATAATAGTTCTTTAGTGGTTGAACATAGTCAGCAGTCCCGCCGAGTAATTCGTAAATCCCCGGATTTGACCCGCGATTTAGCCATAACTCAAGTTCCGACAATTATTGCTCCTAAAAAGACAATTTCTGAAAATGTCACCGCAGAAGATGTTTTTCAAAGAGATAAAGATTTAGGTATTTATAAACCAGTATCACCTTTAATTAATATTGCTGCCATCAAAAAGAATGATAAACAAAAAAAGTTATACAAAGACTTTATAGATGGTAAAAAAGAGTTAGAATTTTCATTACAACTGGTACTGCGAATTTCTGAAATGAGAGTCGGTATTGCTCCAGGTCTAAATGTTCCTCCAGTATCAATTATTAATTGTCCTTTTACTATTAAAAAGCTTCCTTGGACTTATGCACTACCTTGGAATAAGAAAAAATGATTCTGTTTGCAACTTCCTCGACTGATCACAGAAATCGGGAATCTGAATTGTCAACTCCTGTATGTTAAAATTAGGCGAAGGGGAGTAGGCGTAGGCAGTTGCAGATTAATCATCAAGATTGATTTGAGGAAAGTCCGGGCTTCCGAAAGACCAGACTTGCTGGATAACGTCCAGTGCGAGCGATCGTGAGGATAGTGCCACAGAAAGATACCGCCAATCAGTTCAGAAGATTGAATTGGTTGGTAAGGGTGCAAAGGTGCGGTAAGAGCGCACCAGCAGCGTCGAGAGGCGTTGGCTCGGTAAACCCCGGTTGGGAGCAAGGCCACAAGGAACTACGGTTGGTCTTTTACCAGTTTCGCAGAAAAAGAGCCGCTAGAGGTGTTTGGTAACAAGCATCCCAGATAGATAACTGCCCTCGCAAGAGAACAGAACCCGGCTTACTACCGACTCTCTTTTGTTAAACGAATTATGGATTTTTTATTTTCCATAGTTCGTTTTTTCAGTAAATAGAAAACAAGAAAAAATAATTCACTTATCTATGTCTAATTATAGATGAGATGTAAATACTTTAATTATAGTATGTAGAGGCTTATTCAAAAGTTAGACATTTTCTTGAAACAAATCTAGAAGATAGACACTGGCTGTTTTTATATCATTGATTTATTAATAAATATCAAAATATACTCAAAACGGTTAGGACATGGACTTTTGTAAAATCATAAAAAAACCTAGATTCGTAGGGGTTTAGCACTGCCCATTAGTGTCAACTTAGGCTACAGATGGCTTATTTGTTGGTTTCCACGCCCGCCCAGAACTGAAGTATGGCTTACGCCACGCTTTGCTATCAGGGCTAATAACCAAAGTCTACTGAAGTAGACTAAATAAATATTTTCAGAATACTCAGTCATCTTTAGATGACTTTTGCTATTAGACTGGGAATTCATTCCCAGGCGGGCTATGGATTTTACGTTAAGTTGACACCAATGAGCAGTGCTAAACCCCTACCCGCAGAATCAAATAATTAAGCCGTTTTTAGTATGGCTATCTTTGTTAGTATAACCATCTTTTGTACTGACTGAATTTTTAGCAATTTTATCTGAATAGGACAGGAAAATATGTTGAATCTCATTTGGACGGCTGTTGTTATTCTTTTTGTTTTCTGGTTATTAGGATTCTCCATTCACATTGGCGGTAGCTTAATCCACCTACTTTTGGTTTTGGCACTAATTGGCGTTGTTTACAATCTATTTATGGGACGACGTGCTATTTAATAACTCACAAATAGGCCTTGATGTTTAGCCCAAATTTATAATGTACACATTTTGATGGTAGATAACTGCCACAACAGTAAAGATTTGTTATATTTATATTTAGGGCTAAACTAGGTTGAACGTGCATTTTTAATTAGAGTGATTTTATGGAAAATACATTATTCAATCAAGTGTTTCGCGATAGCGAAGGTAAAATTGTTCTGGCTCAGATGCCAAATCTAACACTTATTGTCTGGATTGTGGCTAGTTTATTAAAGATAGTTTTTACAACAGGTAGAATTAATATAGGATTGGACTTACTAGCTTTTGGTTCTTTGTTTACTTGGGCTTGGGAAGAATTATTTCAAGGCGTTAATTACTTTCGGAGAGCATTAGGTTTTCTGGTACTGGTTGCTCTTATATGGTTAAAAACTCAATAGACAAGTAAGCATAAATAAAGTTAATAGAGAAATCGAAAATAGCTAGTACAGCACGGCGTAAATAAACAAACGATTCCAAATCTCACAAAAAGCTCATTTTATAGTCGTTTTGACTTTTAACTTTTGACTTAACGGCGGTACTAAATCACCAGTGTGAGATCCATTCTCCAATGGTATTTTTGTCAATCCTAGTGATTATGACTTCACCTCAAAAATTTCCGCAAACTTTGGTTAAAGGTAAACTTCCTCATCAATGGAGAGTTCGTTCTCGCCTAATTTTATCTGCCATATTTGCTCTAATTTTAGCAATTTTGCTGCCGTCTTGGCTTAATTTATTTACTCAGATTCTTTGCATTTGGAATGCGGCAATGCTTTGTTTTTTAGCCTCAACGTGGGCGCTCATGCTGCAAGCAAATCCCAAAATTATGCGCCGTCATACTCAAAGTCAAGACCAAGGACGTTTAGTAATTTTGAGCTTAATTACTGCTGCTGCTTGTGCCAGTATATTAGCGATCGCTTTTATATTGAAAGAAACCAAAGGAAAGGATGCAAGTATAGTAATTCTCCATCTGATGCTTGCAGTGCTAACGATTATTGGCTCATGGTTACTTGTTCATACTATTTTTGCACTGCATTATGCTTATGAATATTATCAGGATCACAAAACCCAGATTAATTCTCACGCGGGAGGATTAGACTTTCCTGAAGACATTGTACCAGACTACTGGGATTTTTTATATTTCTCTTTTGTGATTGGGATGACTAGTCAAGTTTCTGATATCCAAATTACCTCGCAATCGCTGAGAAGATTAGCTTTATTCCATAGCATTCTCTCCTTTTTCTTTAATACCGCAATTGTCGCCATGAGTATTAATATTATTGCGGGTTTAAGTCAGCGGTTTCAAGTTGAAAGTACAGCAATTTACTATTCAATTCAATTAACTCGCGTGTTCCCAGTCACTGAGTGATTCAGACTGTTGATTTTTAGCTTTGCTTTTGCGAACTGGTACTTTAGGAGTCCCGATATCAACAGGAGGAAACGACTGTTTCTTTTTAGCAGACTTGGTTTCTTGTGTATTTTTCATGGCTATTTTCACTTCCTTAAAACTTTAAACCCCTATTTACATTATCAACTTTCATTTATTTAATCCCGGACAAAAGATTGAGTTTTTTATTAAAAGTTCATCAATCTATAATATTCTAGGGTTTAGTAGGATCAACTACAGAAAAACCTTGTCTTCTAGGTTGAATATTTCCTAAATTTACTTGAAAGTTTATTTTGTCGTGTAGCTTACCCATTCTGGCTTCTAGCTTCCAATTACCAGGGCGTAAATGCCAAAATATCCCATTGGCTGATGGTGTAGATAAATGTTGATCATTTAGCCACCATTCCACGGGCTGATTTAATGTTCCACTAGCTTTAAATTCTAGTTTTTGCTGTGTTTCTGCATTCGGAGACAGCAGAAATAAATCTCCATTACGAGGAGATATAATTCGGAAATTATCAGGATTTAAATTCAATTGTGGTTGTTTTGCTAACCATTGATCATACACAGGTGATAAATGGAAATCCGTAGATTTTTGATAGGCAATTTTATCTTTGAAAGAAAAATATTCCTGGACTACTGAAGTACAACTGGGTATAGGTTTTAAGCCTGTAGTAGCACAGATGGGTAATTTTATCATGTCTGCTGGAGGGGGAAAGTCAGCAGGTGTTTGAGGTTCATGCAGATGTAACATGATTCTGTTCCACAAAGGTGCAGCCCCTGTGACACCTGAAACCTGCCGCATGGGTTCACCATTGAAATTACCTACCCAAGTAGCGACGGTATAATCACGACTAAAGCCAACTGTCCAGGTATCACGATAATTTGAAGAAGTACCAGTTTTGACAGCGACGGGAAAGGGCAAATTTAACACTGAGTCTACACCAAAAGCGATTGATCTGGCATAGCGATCGCTTAACATATCCGTAATTAATTGCCAATTATTGGCAACTGAAATTTGGGAACTGGAAATTGGGGGACTATTTAAAACAGTTACTAATGGTGTATTTTTCCCCATGTTAGCTATAGTTAGATAAGCCCTAGCAAGTTCCCATAAATTCACTTCACCACTTCCTAAAGTTAAACCTAAACCGTAATATTCAGCACTTTGATTGAGATGTGCAAAACCTAACTCATGTAACCGATTTAAAAAAGTCTCGACACCAACTTTTTCTAATACTTTTACCGCAGGTACATTTAAAGAATTTGCTAAGGCAACTCTGACTCTGACAGGCCCAAGAAAGCTGTTAGTATAATCTGTGGGACTATATAATTTTGCTCCCGGAATTGCATAATGAGTAGGCACATCTGGCAAAATAGTATGAGGACTAATTACTCCTTTTTCTAAAGCTAATTCATAGACAAATGGTTTTAATGTAGATCCTGGTTGACGCAATGCTTGTACTCCATCATTTTGCCCTAATTGCACATCATTAAAATAATCGGGCGAACCGACATAACTTAAAACCTCCCCAGAGGAGTTGTCAATTATCACCGCTGCTGCATCATGGACATTATGATTCTTTAAGGAAGCAATTACTTGTGTTACTTGTGCTTCCACAAATTGCTGTAAAGGGCGATTTATTGTTGTGAGAATAGGTGATGATTCTTGGTTAGATGTATTGTTTTTTGTTGCTAACCAAAATAAAAAATGTGGTGCAGCAATAATTCCCTGTTGACGGCGTTGAAATATAATTTTCTCGTTGGATATAAGTTGTGCCTCTGCATCAGAAATATATTTTTCTTCTACCATTCTGTTTAAAACATATTTCTGTCTTTGTTGTAATCTTTCTCGATGTTGATAAGGATTAAAATAAGTGGGATTATTGGGAATTGCTGCTAAAATAGAAGCTTGGGCTAAATTCAAATCACTCGCAGGAATAGAAAAGTAAATTCGTGCCGCAGCTTCTACACCATAAATATTTCCTCCCATTGGTAAGCGATTAATATAAGCAGCAAGAATTTCATCTTTAGTCATTCCCGCAGCTAATCGCCAAGATAACCAAACTTCTTTTAATTTTGCAGTTATTGTGCGGGGAGAATTATCTAACATTCTCGCTAACTGCATGGTAATTGTAGAAGCACCAGAAACAATTTTTCTATTATCAATTGCTATTTTTATCGCCCGGAAAATTGCTTTTAAATCTAATGCACCATGTTGATAAAAACTACCATCTTCAGCGGCTAAAATTGCTTTAATAAATTGTGGTGAAACTTGATTTAATTTGACAACTGAGGTATTTTCTTGATCACTGGTTAATATAGTTCCTAATGGTAGATTATTACGATCTGTAAATTCTATTGCTAATTGATGCTGGGCAATATCTATACTATGAATAGGTGCTAGATAGGGACATAATCTTACTAGGAAGCAGATTAATAGAAAAGAGAAAATAAGTCTATATTTAAATATTTTTTTCTCACGCCCAGACACCCAGGCGCGGAGAGTTAGAGTTTTTAGGAGATGTGTTGGTAGTTTCATGACAATGTTAAGAATTGTATACTTTTTGGAAATATGTGACATTATACTGATTATCTATATATAAATGCGATTCAGTTAAGAAAAAAGTAAATTGGGTTAAGCGACAGCGAAACCCAACAAAAAATTAATAATGTTGGGTTTCCTTGGGTTAACCCAACCTACGCAATCTATATACACAATACCTAATTATTTTTGATTGTTTGAATTTATTTAATATTATGAAGATCAGAAACTTTTTTAAGTTCCTTGTTATTGTCACTCTTGTATTAGGAATGTCTGGCTGTAATTTTATTGGTATTCAATCAGGTAAGGAAAAGTTACCAGTTGTTGAGTCACTAATAACACCAAAATTACCAGACTGGATAGAACAAATTAGCCCTTTGGGAGATGCAAAAACTAATAATCAAATTCGTATCCGCTTTAAGGAGGCTTTAATTCCTGTTGAAAGTCTTGATAGTCCCCAACAGCAAAGTTTATTAACTAAATTTGCGATTTGGCCGCCTTTATCTGGAGAATTTCGGTTTTTAACTCCGCGTATGGTGGGATTTCAAGCTGATAAGGCTATACCTCAAGCGACGCGAGTTAAGGTTACTCTCAAAAAGGGTTTAGCTGATTTAAAAAATCATCGCTTAAATCAAGATTTTGCTTGGACTTTTAATACTGAATCTATTCAAATCACTAATTTACCAGGTGTTAACCCAATTGAAAAAGCGGAAGCTGAACCAATTGATTTACAACCAAAGTTGCAATTTACCTCTAATTTAGAATTAGATTTGGATTCTGTACAAAAGCATTTACAGCTAATTCCTGAAGGTAAAAAGCAAGGTGTAGGTTTTAAGGTGGAATTAGCGAAGGAAGAAACACCAGAAAGTTTAGATCCTTTAGAAAAATTTGATGTTTCCGCTAGAAATTGGGTTTACAATCTGACTCCTGGACAAAATCTAGAAAAAGCTACATCTTACCGTTTAACTTTTTCTCCGGGTATTCTTCCTACTAATGGCAATTTACCCAGTAATAAAGAGTTTGTGAGTAAATTAGCGACTTATGCACCTTTAGGATTTGTGGGAATTAAATCTTATGGACAACCAGATGCCAACGGAACTTATGGTAGATTTACTAAAGGTAGTCCTCAGTTAGAGTTTAATAATATTTTATTAGCAGATTCGGTTAAGGAAAATATTAAAATTAAGCCAACACCGAGAAATATTGATAGTGTACTGCAAATTTCGGAAGAGGATAAAATTGTTAGTATTAATCCTTATGCTTTAGAACCTGATACTACTTATACAATCAATATTAAGAGAAATCTTAAAGATAAATTTGGACAAATTTTAGGTAAATCACTATCAATGAAATATAATACTGGTGATATCGCAGGAAATATTTCTGCACCATCAGATTTAAATATTTTTCCTACAGATAAAGATTTACAAATTAATATTGAAACAATCAATTTACCAGAATCAAAATATCAATCAGCTTATCGGATTGTTAAGCCTACAGATTTAGTTTATACAAATAACGCTAATGATTTATTACCCGAACCTGTTAAATGGCAAAGTTTTAAAATCAGGGGTAATAAAAATCAGTCAGTAAATATCAATATTCCTCTGAAAGAAAAGTTAGGTAATCGTCAAGGAATGTTAGCTTATGGAGTGCAAGCACGGACTCATAAATATCAAGAAGATGGTAAGCAATTGTGGAAAGAACCGACAACTTATGGCATCGTACAATTAACTAATTTAGGTGTATTTTCTCAATGGTTTCCAGAGTCGGGTTTAATCCGAGTTCATTATCTGAGTGATGGTTTACCAGTTAAAAATGCAAATATTGAAATTTATCAATCAAAATTATCTGAAAAATCTCGTCCTCAACCTGTATTTTGTGCAACGGGAAAAACTGATGAAAAGGGAATTTTTATCATTGACAATAATCAATTAAAATCATGTTATTCTCAAGCTAATGCTAGTTTACCACAATTGTTAGTAATTGCCAGCGAAAATCAAGATTGGGCATTTACGAGAACTGAAGAATATAGTGGTGCTTATGGTTATGGAATTGATACAGGTTGGGTAACTGATAAACCAGAATCACGAGGAATCATTTTTTCTGATAGAAAACTATATCAACCAGGAGAAAAAGCTGCTTTTACTGGTTTTACAAATTATTTAGACAAAGGTAAAATTCAGGAAGATAAAAATTCAGTTTATCAATTAACTTTAGTCAATCCTAATGAACAAAGTACAGATTTAGGAACAAAGACGACTAATGAATTTAGTACATTTTCTTTAGAGTTACCAATTCCTCAAAATCAGCCTTTAGGATTTTACACTATCAAGGCTAAAGGTAAAAATGGACAAGAAATTTCTGGAGAGTTTCGGGTAGCCGAATTTAAACCACCTAATTTTAAAGTTGATTTAAAACTAAATAAAGAATTTGCCTTAATTGATGATAAAATTGATGCCCAAGTAGGAAGTAATTATTTATTTGGTTCTCCTGTAGAAGGGGGAGAAGCTAAATATTTTGTGACTCGTCAACAAGCTAATTTTATTCCTAAAAATCGGGAAGAATTTAGTTTTGGGAGACAATGGTTTTGGCCAGAAGAAAGTCCCAATGTTCCTAATGATGTTTTACAAACTAATAATAAATTAGATGCTAATGGTAAAAGTAGTCAAACTTTAACAGTTGCTAAAGATTTACCTTACCCTATGACATATCGGGTAGATGTGCAAATTAGTGATGTTTCTAATTTATCGGTTGCTAATTCCCAAACTTTTACCGCTTTACCCAGTAACAGATTGATTGGTTTAAAAAGTAATTTTGTGACTGACGCTGGTAAAGATTTTCCTGTAGAATTAATTGTCACTGACGCAACCGGAAAATCTCTGGAGAATCAACGGGTAAATCTGGAATTACAACAGATGAAATATAGCAGCGTCACAAAAATTGTGGAAGGTAGCAAAACCCCAAAAAATCAAGTTGAATATCAGACAGTTGCAAAAACAGAAATTACATCTACTAATGTTCCCCAAACAATCAATTTCAAACCTAATCTATCTGGTTCATATCGAATTCGTGCTAATTTTAGTGATAGTAGAGATGAAATTACAGCCACAGATTTACAAATTTGGGTAACAGGAGAAAATCAAGTATTTTGGGGTGGAGAAGAAAAAGATAAGTTAGAAGTTAAATTAAATAAAAAAGAGTTCAAACCAGGAGAAACAGCTACAGCTTTAATTCAATCTCCCTACTCAGAAGGAGAATTATATTTTGCAGTTATTAAAGATAAACCTCTTTATCAACAAGTTATTAAAATTAAAGGAGGTGCGCCCCAAATTCAGTTTACAATTACACCAGAAATGTTACCTAATGCAGCAGTAGAAGCGGTATTAGTCAGACAAGGTAAACCACTTAGTCAAGTAGAACCAGGAAGCTTAGAAAATTTAGCTAAAATCGGTTTTGCAGGTTTTAAAGTTAACTTAGCAGATAAATATTTAAAGCTACAAGTTAACCCAATTGAAAAATCTTTAGAACCGGGAAAAGAAGAAACCGTAGAACTTGAATTAAAAGATGATCAAGGAAAACCCACCAAAGGACAATTTACTGTTATGGTGGTAAATGAAGCGGTGTTACAATTAACTGGTTATCGGCCACCAAATTTAGTAGATACTGTTTATGCAGAACAACCAATTTCTACTAGATTTAGTGATAATCGTCCTTATGTGAGATTATCACCTCTACCTGCAATGTTACCTAAAGGTTGGGGTTATGGTGGTGGCTTATCCAATGCTTTAGCAAATACTCGGATTCGTGAAGATTTCCAAGCTTTAGCTTATTATAATGGTTCAATAATTAGTGATGATAATGGTAAGGCGAAAATTACCTTTAAATTACCCGATAATTTAACAACATGGCGGATAATGGTGGTGGCTACAGATGGAAATTTGCGGTTTGGTAATAGCGACGCAACATTTATCACGACAAAGCCATTAATAACTAATGCTATTTTGCCACAATTTGCTAGAGTAGGCGATCGCATTTTGGCAGGTTTATCCGTTACCAACACCACCACAAACACCGGAAATCTCAGTATTAATGGTGAAGTTAGCGGTTCTCTTAACTTCGCGGAAAATAACCCCAAAACTACAACATTACAACCAAAAGCCGAATCAGTAACCCAAGCTTATCGTTTTCCAATGATAGCGAGAAATGTGGGAGAAGGGAAAATGACATTTACCACACAATTAAATAATATTGCTGACGCTTTTACCGTACCTTTGGAAATCAAACCTTTAGAAATTACAGAACAATTTGTAGAAACTGGTGTGAGTGAAAGACAGGTAAAAATTCCGCTGAATATTGCTAAAAATACCTTCCGCGAAGCTGGAGGTTTAGATATTCAATTAGCTAGTACCTTAATTCCCGCAATTAAAACCCCTGCAAAACAAGTTTTAGAAGATCATGATTTACCATTTGCAGAACCAGCCGCAAGTCAATTATTAATTGCTGCAAATTTGCAAACTCTCACTCAAAAATATAATCAGACATTTACAGAATTTAATCCTCAAGCACAAGCAAAACTAGCAATTGCACAATTACAAAAACTGCAAATAGCAGATGGTGGTTTTGCAGCATTTCCCGGACAGGAAAAATCAGATCCTTGGGTTTCAACTGACGCAGTAGAATCTTTAGTTAAAGCTAATCAAAGTTTTCCTGGTTTAGTTGATACGAAAATCATCTCTAGTTTGAAAACTTATCTTCAAAATGTCCTTGCTAACCCTGGACAATACGACTTTTGTAAACAAAAACTCTGCAAATCTCAACTACAACTAAATGCTTTAATGTCCTTAGCACAATTAGGAGATAAACGCAATAGTTTCCTGTCAGATATTTATCAACAACGCAATGATTTTGATCTAGTTACTCAAATCAAATTAGCCAGATATTTATATCAATTTCCTGAATGGCGAAATGAGGCACAAATCATGCGCGTGCAGTTCCAAAAGAATATCTATGAAACTGGACGTAATGCAGTTGTAAGCTTACCAA
Organism: Nostocales cyanobacterium ELA583; assembly: GCA_037131225.1. Taxonomy (GTDB): domain Bacteria; phylum Cyanobacteriota; class Cyanobacteriia; order Cyanobacteriales; family Nostocaceae; genus Dolichospermum. The sequence goes on from JBAXRM010000008.1 coordinate 40,148, forward strand.
AAAGCTGGAGTTGGATGAGTTCTAATACTACCAATCAAGCCCAGGCTTTACGGTTATTTATTGACCAAAAAACTAACCCAGAAATCATTGATAAATTACTGCAAAGTCTTCTCAATCTTCGCAGAGATGGCACATGGCAATCTAGTTATAATAACGCCCAATCCCTCACAGCATTGGTTGAATATAGCCAACTCCAACCCACACCCCCTAATTTCCTCGCTACAGTAAAGTTAGATAATAATAAATTAGGAGAAACTCGTTTTAATGATTATCAAAATACTAGTTTTGAAGTCAATATCCCTATGAATAAATTACCTCAAGGTAATCATAATTTATTCTTACAAAAATCTGGAAAAGGCAAATTACATTATTTAGTTGCTTACAAATATCGTTTACAAGGAAATCAACCAGGAAGATTTAATGGTTTACGAGTAACGCGAGAAATTAGCAAAGTCAATGAAGAAAAAGTTATCCAAAAGACTGGAATGTATGCTTTAGATAAACCATTAACTTTACAACCTGGGCAAGTTTTTGATATTGGTTTAGAATTAATTACAGATCATCCTGTAGATCATGTAGTCATTAAAGACCCATTACCTGCTGGTTTTGAAGCTGTAGATGATAGTTTTCAAACTGCAACACCAGCATTACAAGCAAAAGCCGATAATTGGCAATTAGGATATAAAACTATCCATAAAGATCGCATAATTTCCTATGCAAATCATCTTGAACCGGGAGTTTATAGTTTACATTATTTAGTCCGTTCTGTGACTCCAGGAACATTCATCTGGCCTGGTGCAGAAGTACATCTACAATATGCACCAGAAGAGTTTGGACGTAGTGCAGATTCTACTTTGGTATTGGAGTAAAGGAAGAAAGGAAGCGAAAGGAAGTGAGAATTTTATTCAAAATTCTTATAACTATTTAGATAATGTAGCCACATCAATAAGACCTTTACACGCTGGGTATTTTAATGTAGAAATTACATTTTCATGGTCTGTCTCAGTTTTTAATTGCCATTTTCCAGAAGTTTCTGCAAAAATGGTAATTTCTCCTGCACATAATTGTTGTTTTGCTAAACCTGATTTACTCATCTTTGAAATATCGCTTGCTGAGTGAACACAGGTTCGAGTAAATTCTGTACAAACAAATTGTTTCAACTGCTTAGAATCATCATTTTGTAGGTTTATCAATAAATTAAACAGTTCTGGAACAACATGACCATATCTATTAGTGCTACCTACAGATAAAACTGCTATTTCTGCATTAATAGTTTCGAGCAATTTCTGAAGGTCATCAAAATTTTTAGGCCATGCCCCATGATGAGGAATTTTAACAAGATTAGCAATAAATTCATTTGGGTTTGCAATTGATAAATCTACACACTCTTTTAAACCTGCACCTTCAATATCTGCTAAAAATAATCCTGTAAAATCACCATAATTAACGCGCAAAACAACCGATATTTCATTATCCTTACCACCAGTGTTAGCTAAGTGATCCTGAGCATATAAAAGCCCTGGATGTAAAGCATGAATTTCTAAAGAATCTTGAGAATATGGATTTGATCCGCGAGTAACTTCTATAAAAGTTATAATGCTCTTTTTTTCCCAACGTGCTAGTTGATATAAAGCATCTTCTAGACGTTTGTTAGCGGCTCTGTTAGCAGCAACTTTTTTCTTCGCTTGTTGATATACCTGATAAGGTAGACAAATACTTCCTACTTTTCCACTTTTTAACCAGTTGTCTAAAAAAGTAACTAAATCTTCAAGTGATGGAAAATGATCACGATGTTCATGAGTAATATATATTCTGCTGATATTAGTTTCTTTTCTATTTTGAAACCATTTACGAAGTAAAGGTATTTTATGCAGGTCAATTACAACGGCTGAACCACCATCAGGATAGATAATTATGCTATCAGCATTGCCAACTGGTAAAAAAACAAATTCACAGGTCATAAAATTTACTTTTACTCCTCTATCCCTAATTCTTCTTTTAGCTCATCGTCAGTTAGATAGGGACGAGGAGTATGGCGAAATTGTCTGATAGCCCAAGGACGTTGGGCAAGTTCTTCAAATGTTTCGACATCCTGACTTAGTTCAGCTTTAAAAACTGTACCATCCAGCGCCCAACCAGGCATTTCTGGTAAAATTGGCAGCCAGTCTTCTCGATTATCATCTAACAAACCACTCAAATATAAGTGAACTTGACTATTATCTTGAGAAACTTCTAAAACTTGACCACGCACTGTAAATGTAGGCTTTGTTTGTTCTGATTTCCATAATTCTAATTCTGGCGGTTCTCCAGTTCGTTTAATTTCTATCCAATGAGGATTTCCATAGGATTCTTCTACAATTTCATCTAATTGAATTCGTAGATTATCTGGTTCAGGAATGTCAAGATGTTTTTGATCTCTCTCAATAATTTGACGGGTAATTTTAATTATTCGCGGATCTATTTTCTGAGGTAAGAGAAGTTTACATAGTTCATCATTTGTTATTTCATGCGTTTTGCGTCCAATTAAAGATAGTGAATTGGCAATTTTAGATGATAGAATACCTAACAGCCATAATCTTTGATCTTCATAAGTTAGCTGATTCCATTCTTGTACAAATTTTTTATCATTAGGTAGTTGATAAATTTTTCCCGCTTGTTGTGCAGGAAGAACACAAAAGATATTATTGTCAGGACAAAAACCTGTAGTATCTAATTGAGCAGCGAGGGGATACAAAGAACCCCTATTTACTTTACGACCTACAAGAACTTTTAGCAAATCGAATAAATGCGAATTTTTTAGAACTGCTCTATGAAGAAATTCTTTATCGTATCTTATCCAGCGTTCTCCTTCGCTGACTCTGTTTGGATCTGCCCACAGCCGATTTGTGTCACGCCACTTCATTCGCCAATTAAGCTTACATTCAATATTGGGTGGACATTGACTAACTGGTTTGTAGTTTTTATCAGGAGTTACTCCATTAAAAACAAAAAAAAGATTGCCTAATGGTATTGTAGAAACATTAATATTTATGGAAGGGGTTGTCAGTGATTCCCAACTTTCAGAATCAGAATTTAATTGTGATATCCATGTTGTACCAAGGAAACCACCATCACGACCTTCGGGAATACTAACTTGAGAAAAAATTGCTTTTCCAGCTAGAGGAATTTTTATTTTTGGTTTACCTACATTTCCTAAAATTACACACACATCTTGTTTAGCATCAATACCAATATTCCCCGCTGGAAGTTGCCAAACTTCAAAAATTTGGCAGTTTTCAGTTAATAACCTACGTGCATTAGGTATGCCATGAGTTGTATTAGTTAAAAAAGATTGAGGCAAAATAAAAGCAAATTGAGAACCTTGTTCTAACCAACTTAATGCTTTTTCTATAAATCTTGCAGCACGTTGAGTATTACCATCTTCCGCAAAAGGAGGATTAGCAACAATCACTCGTGGCTTAATACCCATATTCTCTTTATTTAATAACTCATAATTTTCATGAGTGAAGTTATTAGGAAAAGGAAATGGAATATCTTGACCTAGTGATTCTCTTGCTAGGGTATATCGTAATTGTGTTACTAAATCTGCATATTGATCTAAATCATTACCCACTACATGATTTGCAAGATAAGATTTTCTTGCTTCTAAGTTTTCAGGAATATCAATCATCCCTGCTAGACGTGATGTAGCAGCTAATAGCAAACTACCTGAACCAGCAGCCGGATCAAAAATTATTCGTTCTTCTGGACGTAATCTTTCTAAAGGTAATAATTCCAGCATCTTTTCAGCGATCGCAATTGGAGTATAATGTCGCTGTAAATCAGTCCATTGTCCACCTTCAATCTCACTAGGTAATTCTTTAATAGCTCGTTCATACAGCAATCCCACATCTCGATGATCTACCAGTGCAAAACTAACTCGACTACCTAAGTTAGCTCCTAAATGCTGTAATATTCTGTCGCTAAGATGAGGTATTGACTCCTCCAGTGCTTTTTTGAAAAAACCATTAGCACGAGGTACTGTTAGATTAAGTAAAAGACGAGGATCATCAGTAGGAATGTGTGATTCAGAACCAAAAAAGCCTTTATCTTCTAAAATTCTTGCTGCTAAAAATGCGATCGCTACACGAATTCCGTGACCTGCTATTTCGTGACGAGAAGATATTTGATTTTTTGGATTTCTCCTTTTAGGAATACCAATTTCTGCAAGCACCCCTTGAATAGCATTTTGGAATGCTTGATCTAATTCGGCTCTTTGTCTCAGGAGAAAGCGTAAGCTATTATTAGAAACAGATTCTTCAACATCTGCTAATGTTAGCTGACCACTACGAAATTCTGCCAATGCTTTGGGCTTAAATAAGTCGCTATCTTGTCTAGTTAATTCTAAATATAGAGAGTCACGATCTACAATCCGTTCTTCTAATTTACCAGATGGAGTGTAATATTGAAGTATATAAATTTCATCTGATACTAACAACCCGGCGCGAATAGGCCAATCACGTAATCTCTGTTTCCATTTGTCTATTTCTGACTCCTGAACAGATTGAACCATGAAGGACAAATTATTAGAATTTGGCCGTAGACCATAATCTGTCCATATAGCATCTACAGGTATGGGTTGCTCATTGCTGTTCGGTGACGGGATACGCACATGACGGTGTGGTTCTATGCCCCACACCCGATGAGCGATTTCAATTACATTATCCAGTCCCCGTACAGCCATTTCACAGTTGTGTTTATTAAGTAAAGAATTATCTGGTTGTTATGTTGCTACTTTATTTGCACAGGAAAACAACCTTTCACTACTATAGTGGAATTGCTCAAAAAAAGCGATACCTTTTGTGTTCATGTAGCGTTTTGAAGAGAGGAAAGCTATAAGTCTAAGCTATTAAGTATTATTGATGATAGCTGTAGTGATAAGGATTAGTAGTATAAATAATAAAGGAAGTCATAAAAAAAATAAGGGATTAGCCAAAATTTTCCTACATTTTGACCACCCCTTCAGTCTAGCTATTTTATTAGGTTTTATTCTCGTTTCTTTATCTACTGAATAAAAACCTTACTGTACAATCTGATTTCGACAATATTCTTGCGTCGGTGTCACCGAAACAACTTCCACTTCCACAGGTTTTTCAGGAGTAGGGTTAATAATAAACTCACTCGGTCCTTGATGGGGTTTTAGAGGATTTCCCCAATCGTATGTATAACCTAAACCAGTCCAAGGATAATATTCTTTTTTGGCATTGCTATAGGAATTGGTGTATATTGCCTTAACAACAGGACTACTATCAGGAACAGGAACAGGTAAAAGATCACAGCTAGAATCGTTAATTTCTCCATCAATACATGGTCTAGTTAAATCCTCTGCTTTTACCCACATTTCGACAAAATGGGTTTTGGTGGAATATTTATTTAAAATTAACCCCAAATACTGCTGTAACCGCAAAGAAAGTTCAATATTATCGGGGATATTGCTATCAATTGCTTGATATTTTTGACAAAATTCTTTTACTTGTGGTACTGCTGTAAACCAAGTTTGGTAAGGTAGCAATTTCTTTGTACTTATTGGCCAATCCGCATTTGGGTTACTTGTGTATTTCCAAGTTGACATCAAATATTCTATTTTTCCATTATTTGATCTCGATTTAACTTGTGGATTAATTCTAGATAAAGCCCAAAGATTATTAACTACTTCATTTGCCAATGGTTGTTTTGCATCTTCAATACTTTCTGCTAATGTTTTTGTCAGAGAATTATAAACTTCTGGTTGATATTGCAATAGATAATCGTAGACATTTGGAGTTAAATCTAATTGTGCTAATTGGGTTTTTGCTATGGGGTCATTATTCCCAATTATTCCTTCAGCTAATACCCTATTTTGCCATCCAAAAACTAAAAAAGCACAACAAAGTAAGCCTAAAAATAATTTATGCTGCCAATTCTTCATGGTTAATCACTTGGTAGTTTGAAATTTATACCAAAGCTGATTCTACATGAAAATACTATCAGTTTTGTAGTAAGAATTGTTAATAAAATATTAAAAATACTTAATCAAGTATTATATAGTAGGGTGAGTTAGCGCCAGCGTAACGCACCGTTGATCTTAATGTTCGTTACAGCTATGCCTAACGCACCCTACAAATACTTAATTAAGTATGATAAATATAGGAATCATATTTGATTTTTGAAAGTAGAAAGAAGGAAAAATCAGGAAATTAGCAATGACCAATCACCAATCTATTAGACGCTTACCCAATCAACGTTGGCAAATTGCAGCAACAAATCCAGATGCCTGTTTAACATTAGCAAATTTAATCAAGATTTCCCCCATTATCAGCCAATTGTTAATTAATCGGGGCATGAAAACCCCAGAAGATGCCAAGATATTTTTAGATCCTGAATCTCTGAATTTACCTTCTCCCTTGGAAGAATTTCCTGATTTAGCTGCTAGTGTGGAATTATTAGAAATAGCGATCGCCAATAAAGAAAAAATTGCTATCTGTGGAGATTATGATGCAGATGGTATGACTAGTACCGCATTATTACTTCGCAGTCTTCGCGCTTTAGGTGCTGATGTTGATTATGCTATTCCTAGTCGAATGCACGATGGCTATGGCATAAATAACCGCATTGTTGAAGAATTTCACAATGAAGGGGTGAAACTGATTCTCACTGTAGATAACGGAATTTCTGCTGTTGAACCAATTACCAAAGCTAGAGAATTGGGTTTAAAAGTTATTATCACAGATCATCATGATATTCCCCAAATATTACCCCCAGCTAACGCAATTCTCAACCCCAAACTAATAGCTGAATCTTCTCCTTATCGGGGTGTAGCTGGTGTGGGTGTGGCTTATATTTTAGCGGTTTGTTTAGCACAACAGTTAGGAGAACTTAAAGGTTTAGTTCAGCCGCTGTTAGCTTTATTTACGTTGGGAACTATTGCTGATTTAGCACCTTTAACTGGTGTGAATCGTCGCTGGGTAAAACGGGGTTTAAATATATTACCAAAATCTACTTTACCAGGTGTGAAAGCATTAATTCAAATTGCCGGAGTTCAAGCTAGTGAAGGGGAAAAAACTCAAAATGCCAAATCTTTAAAACCCGAAGATATTGGTTTTCGCTTGGGACCGCGAATTAATGCCATAGGTAGAATTGGTGATCCACAAATTGTGATAGATTTGCTCACAACTGATGATTTTGGAATCGCATTAGCTAAAGCTATCCAATGCGAACAAACTAATACTCAACGTCAACAAATGTGTGAGGAAATTGAAAAAGAAGCGATCGCAATTGTTGAAGATTTATATGCAAATTCTTTACAAAAAGACCGAGTATTAGTTGTTATCAAAGATAATTGGCATCATGGTGTAATTGGGATTGTTGCTTCCCGCTTATTAGAACGTTACGGTGTGCCTGTTTTTATTGGTACTTATGAAGACGAAAGCATAATTCGGGGTTCAGCGCGGGGAATTCCTGAATTTAATATATTTGCAGCTTTAGATGCTTGTCGAGATTTATTAGGTAAATTTGGAGGACACAAAGCTGCGGGGGGATTCTCTTTCCCATCAAAAAACTTACCAGCGTTGCGGTTGCGGTTATCTGAATTTGCAAATCAGTGTTTAGAACTGCAACACCTTAAACCTCTTTTAAAAATTGATACTCAAATTAATATTCACGATATTAATCAGGATCTTTTCCAACAGTTAAATATTCTTCACCCCTGCGGTATTGATAATTCAGATCCCATTTTTTGGACTCCTGAAGTCCAAGTGATTGAACAGAAAATTGTTGGTAAAGGTCACATTAAATTAACAGTAACCCAAACTATAGACAATCAGCGTCAGGAAATTAAAGGGATAGCATGGCGTTGGGGTGATTATTTTCCCTTACCATCAAGATTAGATATTGCGTATAAATTGCGAGAAAATAACTTTAATGGCAAAACTACCATTGAAATGGAGTTAGTTGGTGCAAAACTACCAAATCACGTTATTGAACTTTTCAGTAATTCATTAAAGACATCACGCGCTAGTTTTGAATACAAACAGCGTCAATATACTTGCGGAATCTATGAAAATGGTGTAAGTACGGAATTGAGAGTTAAAAATTCTGAAGGTAAAGTTTTGGTGATGCGGCCAGAAGATAAATTTGGTTTATTAGGTTTCAACCGTGAAAATGCTGAACAGGTGAATTTATCTCAACCCGTATATGAAGGAATTATGCAAACCGCAATTCAGGCTTTATCAAGAAGTGGTAGGAATTAAAGATTAAAAACTTTTTTAAACGGGGATTTAGACCCCGATATTTACAAACGGGTAATTAGTGGTTAAATAAACAATTACCAATTACCAATTACCCATCACCTAATTTACAGGTTGCCGTTGCGAAATGCTAGAACGAAGATTACTATAGGGCCTGAAACCACAATTAGTCCCACGCAAGTCAACTGTAAGACAACTTCCCAATTGATGTTAGCTAAAACGTCCATTTTTTCCTCCGAATGATGTTAATGGTTTTAAAAGATTGAATAATTTAATAGCACAACCCGCAACTGATCATATCTGGTCTGGGGATCTAAAATTTAATTTACTTCACAAAATTATAGAAAAAGTTATAAAAAAGTAGAATAGCAGAAAGACTAAAGGGTAAAAAATATGACTACTTGGCAATGTATCTCTAATTGTGGGGCGTGCTGTAACCTAACACCAGCGGATCGTCCAGAATTGGAGGAGTATCTTTCACCACCGGATTTAGAACTTTATCTCAGTATGGTAGGTGACGGGGGATGGTGTGTGAATTATGATCAGACCACGCGGGAATGCAAAATTTACTCTACCCGTCCCCGCTTCTGTCGTGTGGAAACAGAGACTTTTGAGGAGATGTATGGAATTGAAGCGGAGGATGTGAACGATTTTGCTATTGATTGCTGTCGTCAGCAAATTGAGGGGATTTATGGCGATCGCAGTTTGGAAATTATCCGCTTTGATCAAGCTGTGGGTTTTTAAATGTTCCATAATATGGTTCTTTTTGGAAGAGATAAATAGCCATCATCCATCTTGTTTACGTCTTCTAGCTTCATAAGATTCTCGAAAACGAGGTTCATCAGGCAATAGTTCCATCGCTTTACTATAAGCTTGAAGAATCTCAGTTTCAGATGCTCGTAACGAATTCAATGTTTTTGCCAGATCAAACCAGCACCAAGCATTTCTGACCTTATCATTAGATAATTGAATTGCCCGACGCAGTAATTCTACAGCCTCCCGACTTAATCGTTTCCTGACAAGTATATCTTTGGTAATTTTTGAGAGACTAATTTTAGTTTGTGCATATTCCTGAAGAGACTTAGGATCATCTTTTATAAATGCATAATTTTCAGAAAAAATTTGGTGAGCCTCCTGAAAACGTTTGGCACGTTTATACAAAATTGCTAATTCTACTGTATCATCAATTTGTATGGGTAGAGGTGCTTGTTCTAAAATTTCTGAAGCTCGTTTAAATAATCCTTTATCTAAAAGAATTTTTGCCATTGCAGTATAAGGTAAATGGCGATCCATAATAGTTAAGTCAGATTCCATATCCCTAAATAATTTCTCTGCTGTAGAAAAGTCTCCTAATGATGTTCTGTATTCAATAATTTGAGCGATTAATGCTCCTGCTTTTGGCACTTGATTAAGTGATGATTCTAGATTTAATATAGCTCTTTGTCGTTCACCCACAGCCCATAAATGAGAACTTTCTCTAAGTGCATGAATAACAATATATTGTGGATGTGCTGGTAAAGTTACTCGAAAATAAGTGCGTGTTTCATCAAAATCAAAGCTTGGATCAGGTGAACCATTTTCTGTCATCTTGCGGCGAATTTTTGGAATACCAGTGCCTCTAGCTTCTGCTAAATCTAAATCTTTTAAAAAATCGCCAATTCTTCGATTACGATAAGGAACAGGAGGAATCATTGCTCCTGGTTGAAAATGTCTCATTTCAATACCTGGTACTGGTCCAGGATAGCTAATAATCTCCAAACGATCAGGATAAAGATAAACTTTTACTGGTTCTGGAACGCTTTCATAACTGCGATGATAAACTGCATTTACTAAAGCTTCTTCCATTGCTTCATAGGGAAAAGCAACAGTTTTATGAACAGTAGCTTGATTTGGAACTTTACGAACCATCGTTGTGCTGAAGTTATTCAAATAATCTAATGCTTGACGTAATTGATGATGCAAAGGTCCTCGAAATATTTTTTCTTCTATTAAATTGCCCCCTGCGTCATCACCAAACTGAACAATTTCAATTCTTGCACCAGGGAAATATTGCTCTGGATTATCAACAAAGAATAGTAAAGCCACATTTTTTGGCACTTCATGACTATTAATTGGTACAGTAATTCGCAAATTCCGATATAAATCCACTTCAGGAATTAAATTACCGCGTGCAACTAATTCACTTTTTATATCTGATAAAAAATTCCTGACAAGGGTTGGAGAAATTACATCAATAGACACAGCCAAATTGCGACGATCATCAAAGGGAACTTTTGCTGCCATTTGCATTAATTGAGTCAATATCTCACCTTTAGCTTCAACAGTTGCGCTTCCTGGTCTGACATAGTAAGCCTTCTCACCACCACTCAATGTTTTGGGAGCTTGATATGGACGAATATCTCCAGCAGGAACCCAAATTACTAATATCTGCTTATCTTGATAGATTTCAGGAGAAATTACTGGCTGATATTCTGGAATAATGCGCTTGCAGTTACCACGAATCCATTTCTGAATTTCGTCTAAATTTTTTCCATCTAGTCCATTAGGGGGAAGAATAGCTTGGCCATTACCTTGGTCTTCAATTCCAATAATGATATATCCACCATTTAAGTTGAAAAAATCATTGGCAAAGGCACAAATACTATGTAGCACACTTTCTGAAATTGGCTGTGACCAAGTTTTCTTAAATTCTATCTTTACAGACTCGACTGAACGAGCATGGATTAAATCATCAAGATTAATAGGTAATATGTTCATTCTGGATACTGGTATAGTCCAATTTGGTCATACAAGATCACATTCTACAACTTAATATCTTGCCTCTACATGAGTCATCATCGATCTGCTTGTAGCAGCGATTCACTATTGCACAGGCAATAAGTAATTCACTTATCTAGTGCTTATGCTTGTTGATAGGGTTTTTTTGTGGTTCTATCTGACATTTTGGTAAATAAAGTTGCAATTTATGACAACAATATGAGAAAATGAAAAGAATATGAAAACAACTTAGAGACAAAACTAACACCTGTGAAACTTGATACCTCACCTGTCAGCATTTCTGACTTGTCTGCAACTGAAATCAATTTAAATCAGCCTATAGTTAAGGATAAACCCCAAGAATCCGTATTTATGGTCTTTGGGACAACTTTTATTACGATCTTTCTGGCGGAAATTGGTGATAAAACCCAACTTTCTACCCTGTTAATGAGTGCAGAATCTCATGCCCCCTGGGTGGTTTTTGCTGGTTCAGGAGCAGCATTAATTACTACTAGCTTACTGGGAGTATTATTAGGTGGTTGGATATCTACAAAACTCAGCCCTAAAACTGTCGAGAAATCAGCCGGGGTGATGTTGCTGCTAATTTCTCTGATGTTGGTATGGGATGTCATTCAAGGTTAATTATCGGGAATTGAAAAATTATGGACTGGCATCTTTTAGGACTAAGTTTTGTCACCGTGTTTTTATCAGAATTGGGTGATAAAAGTCAATTAGCAGCGATCGCTCTTTCTGGGAGGGGACAATCTCGAAAGGCAGTATTTTTTGGTACAGCCGGAGCATTATTATTAACCAGTCTCCTGGGAGCATTGGCCGGTGGTGCTGTATCGCAATTTTTACCTACAAGAATCTTAAAAGCGATCGCTGCTGTGGGTTTTGCCATCCTGGCTATTCGTCTATTATTACCCAATAGTGACGAGGAACAAGAGATAGCAAATAAATAATCTAAAAATTAGATCAATTATCTATTATGATACAAAATTCATTTCACAAGAGATTGATTGATGAAATGAAGCAATGGACACAAGACGATTTGCCGATGAATCCCACAAAATAAATTTGAAGCAATCAGGAATATCTGATATTTTTAGCTTTTTTACCTGGGTCAGCAAGTGACTATTTTCATTGTGGCAAGCTTCTAGATTGTAATTAGGTATTCTTTCAGAAAGATGGTGGATATTGTGGTATCCTATATCTGCTGAAAACCATTTCAAAATTGTGGGTAATTCTAAGTAACTACTGCCTTTTAATGCTCCTAGAGTATAATCCCAACCTTCAGTTTTATGGGCGTAAGATCCCTCAAAGTTATGCTGAACAAAAAAGACGCAGATGAAAATTGCCGCTGCAAAGGTGAGGGTAATTGAATAAATGCTCAAGAAAAATCCAAATCCTAGTAAATAACCCAGATAAATCCAACTACTAATTACACAAATATTATTGAAAAGGAGATCAAAAAATTCTCCCGTTGTGTACCAATTTTTGGATTTATAAGAGTAAATGATTTTCTTGATATCCATACTTGGATCTTCTTGTATACAAGTCAGTAAATGACCTATAAAACCGTATAATCCAGCGATTAGTGCTAGTCTTGGCTTAATTGCTAGATAGAAAAAACCGCCCGGAAAAAGCATAAATGGATGCCTTAGCAATTCATACCGTTTTTGGGCAACAGGACTAAGTTTACTAAATTCCTCTGTAGCGATTAATGCAGATGGTCCGCGATATTTTTCCCAATCACCATTTGTTTTATGATGATAGGCATGACCTCTTGACCAAGGATATTGAGGGATTGCATTCATTACTCCCAAAATAAATCCTACAACTCTATTTACCCGTTTTGATCTAAAGAGTGAATAATGTCCACAATCGTGCATCAAAGAGAAACAGCGCAGCGAAAATAGGATCATTAAAGTCATCATCGGTGGCAGTAACCACAAGGAAATTTTTGCTGCTTTTGCTGCTAAAATCCATAACAGAATATAAGGAACAACTGTATTCACGACTTGATAAATTGCGCGAAAGTCGTTGCTCTTCATGTAGGGAGCTAAGACAAAATCTGACTTTTTAACCATTATAATTAGTTTGACAACTATCTTTACTAATAGCGCGGTGACTTTTGCTGGAAATTACTCTACCATCAACTTACCAAACATTGAGGTTTTTGGTGACTTATTAACCTATATTCCGTACTTCATTTTATAATATGTTGGTATTAAAAATATTATCACTGTTTATACTTAAGTATTGTAACCTTTTTTTGTCAATTTTATTGAAATCATCAAGTATAACATTCTCTTAAAAGTAAGCCACAAAAGAAACTATCCTGTCTTGTCATGCTATAGCCCTTCGGGACACTTCGCGAATATTGCGCTATTAGAATGACATTGGTTATATCTTTTTGTGGCGTTCTCTTATGTTCTAAAAATTAACCTTCCCGCCAACACCAATTTAAAAGAATACCTCCTACTAGTACCTTCAAGGCTTCTAAAAGAAAATAACCGCTGTGTAATAAATTCATTATTGCTGGAACTGGATGATTAGCAAGTAAGCTAAAATTACTTCCTAAAGCGCACATTTGAGGAGTTAAAAAATAAGTATCTAGTAATGCTACTGTTAACAGTAGTCCAGATAAAGCAATACTATCCAAACGCCAATTAGATTTATTTTTGCTAATAGCCAGTACAGCAGTTAAAACCACAGCAGCAGATAATAATTCTAAGCGATTAAAAGTCCAAAAAACTGCATAACCTGCTGTAGAAAAACTGGCTTCGTTCATCATTCCAGCAAAGTAAAGACTAGGCATAATTACCCAATCTAAAACCAGACTAGCACTAAGCCAGAAACCCAAAGTCAACAGAATGACTGTTTGCCAATTTGACCGTTTAAATTCGAGACTAGAAATAGTGTTCATAAAAATAATTGCTTTGTTGTATTCTTAGTGTCTAACTAAAATAATGATTTTGACAACAAATATCAATCAAATGTTACAAACAAGAAAATGTAGTAATTAAAGGGGTTTCAGATGATTTTGTAAAGAACTTTGAAGTTCAATTAACAAATCTTTACCAATTAACCAACGCTGTATTAAGTATTAGTTAATTAAAAATTATGGCTCTTCGGTACTTGTTATGCTAAACCGAGAAATTGAGAGAAGGGAACTCTT